>JAFSZW010000212.1 GCA_017458865.1 Clostridia bacterium | reverse complement strand
AGCTAAACTCCGGATTCGCGTCACTCCAGAGAATGGTATAATCTTGGCCTTCCGACACATCTGTTCGATGAGCCCGACTGTGTTTTTATTTTGCCCTCTATGAGAGCTGAGATCCCGGGCGTAAAACGGGGAAAGTGAGGAAGCAATGAAGGGCTGAGTGAAGGGGATTCCGACTGGTACTGGGCAGCAACCTCCAGACACTGTACCCTGGAAATAACACCCAGCTCCAGTTTATCGATCTGATAATGGACGGAATAATGTATGTTCCGTCCGTTTTAGTGGACCTTGTATACAGCACGATAAATTGTACGGATATACTGTGCAGGAGATGCTTGACGTCTCCGGCCTTAAATGATACATTAAAACTGTCTCTGTCAGGTAAACTCGGTAAAGACGGTTATCTCGGTATGGAGTTTTGTCTGCTGCGTCCGACAGCATTGTATTTTTCCATGTTTCCACTGACTTAAGCAATCAATACTCATCGAATCCCACATAATGGACAGAGCATGGCTTTATTTGCTTCCACTTCTCAATCCCTGTATTCCTGGTTACAGCTCACAGCGATGCAAATTCACCTGCAGATTTGGTGCACGCTTCCCTGTCCCAGGCTATACTATCGGCCATGGAGGTGAAAAGGGTATGCCTGCAATCAGATCTGTATCTGACCTTAGAAACGACAATGAAGTCCTTAAGGAAGTTGACCAGAGCGGAATGGTCTATCTCACGCGGAATGGGTCCGGTGTTTACGCCATCATGTCCATCCGGGAAGCGGATGAATATGAGAGGCTGAAAGCGACACATGGCTTGTCCGTCCTTGACCGGGCAAAACGTCGGGCAGAGCGGGAAGGCTGGATTGATGAGGAAAAAAACGTTAAGGTCATGGCATTATCTTAAGTCCGACGGGAAATTGGTCATACACGCTTTCTGTCTTGCATCCATTTGCCGTGATTTTCATAAAGAAAGCTTGTAAGAGGGGGAAATGCCACTTTGTTTTTCTTTAATAATAGGCAAAAAACCTCATAACTGCTATGATCGTGTCAGCCCATTTGGCCATACACGAATATGATTGGAAAAGAAATCAAAAGCGCGTGAAATCATACGAAGTCTTTAGCAGGCATGGCATGAGAAGGAAGGAATACTCTCGCACTTGTGCCGTTTACGGTGTTAAAGCGCTTGTGGTCATCTGCATCATGGAGATGTGCCGCAAGGATTCCTCCAGTATTCGTATGCGTTACCTTCTATGCAATCCGCATCGCATTATAAGGCATGGTAACGATTGTGGGGGGAATGCCTGCAAAGCGTGAATATGAAGCAGTATCTGAGGCATGTGAGAAGCTGTGGTACCGGAAACTGAGAATGCAGATTCGGACAGGTCAGTGCCTGAGAAAAAAGAGATCGCACGGAATGAATTACCGGGTGAACCTGTGGAGGGAATGAAAGTGAGTCAGACGGGAAAGAACGGAACGATGAATGCAATCACGGAGGGCAATCTGTTTAAGGCCATGATCCGCTTCTCTGTTCCATACCTGATAGCCTGTTTCCTGCAGAGCTTTTATGGCATGGCAGATCTGTTTATCATCGGGCAGTTCAGGGATGCTGCGTCTGTGACGGCTGTTTCCATCGGAAGCCAGCTCATGCATATGCTGACGGTAGTCATTGTCGGACTGGCCATGGGCACAACGGTATCGATCAGTCATGCAGTCGGCGCCAGAAACCGGAATGGGGCATCAAGGTGCATCGGGAATTCTGCAGTGTTATTTGCAGCGTTTGCACTTGTTCTTATGACCGTTCTGCTCTGTACTGTGAACGGTATTCTGAATCTGCTGGCAACGCCTCAGGAGGCCATGCTTGAGGCAGCGGATTATCTCAGAATCTGTTTTGCAGGCATCCCGTTTATTACCGCATATAATCTCATTTCGAGCATGTTCCGGGGACTCGGCGATACCCGGCGTCCCATGATCTTTGTCGCCATTGCCGGTGTTTTGAACATCGGCCTGGATGTGCTCTTTGTCGGACCTTTCGGAATGGGTGCGGGCGGTGCAGCACTGGCCACCATCATCTCGCAGGCAGTATCTGTGGTCATTGCTCTGTTTGCCATGGGACGTCTCAAGCTTGATGTGTCCGTTTCCAAATCGTCTTTCAGGCCGGATGGACAGGTCATGCATAAGCTGCTCAGCATCGGCGCGCCGATTGCGTTTCAGGACGGCCTTATCCAGGTCTCTTTTCTCGTAATTACCATGATTGCCAACTCAAGGGGGGTCGCGGTTGCGGCAGCGGTTGGCATCGTCGAGAAGATCATCAGCTTTCTGTTTCTGGTGCCCTCTGCCATGCTGTCAACTGTTTCGGCACTGGCAGCGCAGAATGCAGGTGCCGGGCAGCATGAGCGGAGCAGACAGGTGCTCTCATACGGAAACCGGATGTGCATTGTCTTTGGCCTGACGGTATTTGTTCTCTGTCAGTTTTTCGCCAGGCCGATTCTCTCCCTGTTCATTCATGAGGAACCACTGGTTATTTTGTATGGTACGCAGTATCTGCGGGCATATGCCCTTGACTGTGTCTTTGCCGGCGTCCATTTCTGTTTCAGTGGCTTTTTCAGCGCATACGGAAAATCTGCCTATTCATTTATCCACAATATCATCTCAATTGTCGCCATCCGGATTCCAGGTGCCTACCTGGCATCCAAACTGTTCCCGGACAACCTCTATCCCATGGGCCTTGCGGCGCCGCTTGGCTCGCTGCTTTCCGTTATCATCTGCCTGTTCCTGTACAGGAAGATGGGGGATCTGTCCGAAAGCGAGGTATGACTTTCAAAGCGATCGGGTGGCGGTCAGTGAGGGATGAGCCGGCAAAGGGGCTGTGGGAATGCTCTGCCAAATTGAGAAATGGGATTCGCTTCCCAAATGCGTCAGGTTCCTTCATATTGTACCGGCTTGACGATTGTGCTATGATATGTGCGTTCAGAGCAGCACTGGTTTGGTGCCTGCCATATGGCGATGCAGATGATGTCCCAGCCTGGAAGCGGCGATTGAGCAGCGAGGCCCGGAAAATTGGAAACCCTGTATGGTTGTTCAGCGTCGTGGGATTCGGTATTACCGAGATCTGTTGCGGGTATGAACGCTGCAGGTGAACCCAATCTGATAGATGCAAATTTGGCTGCGCGATGGCAACAGAAATACACGGAACAGCGATTTTTGATATATCCTTTGGGACGTGAGAGAGGAGAAAACATGCTGGATACCATTAATGCAGTGATGACAAGGCGCAGTTACAGAGGCAAATACAAAGCAGATCCGGTGCCAAGGGAGGATCTACGCACGATTATGCAGGCTGGCCTGGCCGCACCGTCCGGGTGCAACAAGCAGACAACCAGCCTGATTGCTGTGGATGATCCTGAAATACTTGAAAAGCTGCATGCCGTTATCCAGCCGCCGGCAGGTGAAAGTGCGCCTGCCATGATCTGCGTGCTGACAAGGCGGATCATTGCGTATCGGGACCGCTGTTTTGCGGTGCAGGATTATGCGGCAGCCATAGAGAACATGCTATTGGCCATTACAGCGCTTGGGTATGCCAGCTGCTGGTATGAGGGACATATCACGGATACTGACCGGATTGGTGACCAGATGGCACGCATCCTGGGCGTTCCGGATGAGTATGAACTGGTCTGTTTCCTGCCGGTGGGCATACCGGCATCTGAGCCGGTTCAGCCGAAAAAGCAGTCGTTTGATGAGCGTGCCTGGTTCAACGCATTTCCGGCGAACCGGTAAGCAGGGAGAATGTGTACGTTCTGAAAGACCGGGCCTGATGCCGGCAGCCTGGGAGATGGGAAAGGAAGAGCTGTCATGGATGAGAAGGATTTAAGCAGAAGGCTGGCAGATATAGATAGCGTTATTGCGAATGGTCCCTATAACGACACATGGGCGTCCCTGTCTCAGTACCGTGTTCCCGAGTGGTATCAGGACCTGAAATTTGGCATTTTCATTCACTGGGGTATCTTCAGTGTGCCGGCCTTTGACAATGAATGGTATTCAAGGAACATGTATGTCAGAGGCTCAAGGGCGTTTGAACATCATATAAAGACATATGGTCCCCAGAATGTATTTGGCTACAAGGACTTCATTCCGATGTTCAGGGCGGAGCAGTTTGACCCGGATGCCTGGGCAGAGCTGTTCAGGTGCGCAGGTGCTGAGTATGTCATTCCGGTAGCGGAACACCATGATGGTTTTCAGATGTACAGGAGTGAGCTCTCTCACTTTAATGCGTATGAGATGGGCCCGCATCGGGACGTGCTTGGCGAGCTCGGCAGAGCGTGCCGGGCGCGCGGGATGATTACCGGCGCAAGCACGCACCGCATCGAACACTGGTTTTTCATGAGTCATGGCCGTGAATTTGAAAGTGATATTCATGAGCCCATGCAGCGCGGCGATTTTTACTGGCCGGCCATGCCGGAAAAGGATGGCATGGATATCAACAGCGAGCCGGCGCCGACGGCAGAATTCCTTGAGGACTGGATGCTGCGGACATGCGAGATTATAGACAGGTACAGGCCGTCCATCATCTATTTTGACTGGTGGATCCAGCACAGCAGTGCCAGGCCATACCTCAAAAAGATTGCAGCCTATTATTACAATCGTTCACTTGAGTGGGGCCGTCCGGCGGTCATCAACTACAAGTATGACGCGTTCCTGTTTGGCACAGCGGTGCCGGATATTGAACGCGGTCAGTTTGCAGAGATGAAGCCGTATGCCTGGCAGTCAGATACCTCTGTTGCGCTCAATTCATGGTGCTATACGGAGGGCAACCAGTACCGCCGTCCGGCGGATCTGGTCTGTGACCTGGTGGATATTGTGAGCAAGAACGGCCGTCTGCTGCTCAATGTCGGTCCCAAGGCAGACGGCACCATTCCGGATGAGGATGCCTCAATCCTCAAGGCAATTGGCACTTGGCTGAGTATAAACGGTGAGGCCATCTACGGGACACATGTCTGGAAGAAGTACGGCGAAGGGCCGACAAGAATTGCAGACGGACATTTTGGTGAGGGAACGAAGAAGGCATTTACATCGGACGATTTCCGGTATACGACAAAGGATGGCGTGCTTTATGTTACTGCGCTCAGATGCAGCGAAAGCGGCCACTATGCCATACCGTCTCTCGCGGATCCGGAAAATGCACAGCAGGCGGTGTTCCATGGCATCATAAGGAATGTCACGGTTCTTGGTTCAGATGAGCCGGTCCGGTGGCACCGGGACAGGCAGGCAATGCATGTGGAAACGGCGTTTCGCAGCGACATGCCGGTTGTCATGAAGCTTGAGATTGACTGATGGCCCTCCGGGCAACGATGAAACCTTTGATTCCTGTCAGGCAGTCAAAGGCCAGGATTGAGTGTGGGATACTTATCAGCGTTTGAAGAAGGCGATAGATTGATTGGAAGCAGAAAGCGAAAGGACAGCGGGCAGCCTCTGCCGGATGCGTCAGAAAAACACGTGAGGCCTGGACCTATGGCGGCAGGTGCGGAGAACCGGCGCGGACAGAAAAAGGCGGATGACAGACGGAAAGAGCAGGTAAAAGTCAAAGCAAGGCCCGAGACAAAGGCGAAGGCGGAACCGAAAAAGCCACAGACAAAGAAAGGCATGTACAGCCATCTTGACCGTATTCCGGAGGGAATGGCGGATACCCGGCTTACCCCGGGCTGCCTGGTGCTTGAGGGCGGTGCATTCAGAGGCATCTATACATCGGGCGTTCTGGATGTGCTCATGCAGAATGGCATCAATCTGCAAACGACGATTGGCGTGAGTGCCGGCGCGCTCAACGGGCTTGGGTATCTGGCGGGACAGATCGGCCGCAATGCGAGAATCAATCTCAAATACCGGAATGATCCGCAATATGTTGGGCTTATGCCGGTCCTGAACCGGAAGGACAGGGGTGTCATCGGGTTTGATTTCCTGTTTGGCAGGATGAATCAGATAGAGCCGATGAACATGGAGCGGATCATGGACCAAAGACGCCGGCTGATTGCTGTCGCAACTGCGCTGACGACCGGCTGGCCGGTCTATTTTGAACGACAGCAGGACACGGAGGATCTGTTTATGGCACTCCGCGCATCCGCATCCATGCCTTATGTGAGCCAGCCGGTGACGGTTCGAGGCATCCGTTGTCTTGATGGCGGGTGCAGTGTCAAGATCCCGTATGAATGGGCGCTTGAACATGGCTATAAGAAGATCGTGGTCGTCCGGACGCGTGACGGGCATTACCGGCCCAAGGAGGACAACGTGCAGTTCGCGGAGCGGGTATACGGCGAGTTCCCGGAATTCGCGGCCGCTCTTGCGACGATGAACCGTCGCTATGCAGTTGAACTGGATGTGCTTGACCGCCTTGAGGCAGAGGGACGTGTATTTGTCATAAAGCCGTCCCTGCCGATTACCATAGGCCGGCTGGAAAGCGATGTTGAGAAGCTCGGGGATGTGTACTGGCTGGGCGTGCATGACGCCAAGGAACAGATGGAGGCGCTAAAGGCCTATCTGGCCCGGGTGGACTGAGCGCCCTGAGGTTTCTCCTGGTCTGGCATGGAGAAGCGCAAATCCGGCCCGGAACGGCCTGAGAAAACACCTGTCAGGGCAAAGGTCCTGGAAACATTTATGCCCGGACGGCGGGGTGCCGGCGGCGGGCGGGTAAACTGAAAGAGGAAAATGAATGAAACGCGGAATTGCTGTCTTTTTTGTACTTTGTCTGCTTGCAGCTGCAGGCATGGCGGATTTTAAGGTGCTCACGACGTTCTATCCCATGTACATTCTGACACAGAATGTGACAGAGGGGATAGACGGCGTTTCGGTATCCAATATGGCGGAGCAGACGGTCGGGTGCCTGCATGACTATTCGCTGCAGACACAGGACATGGTCAGCCTCGAACAGGCGGATGCGCTGGTGATCAATGGCGGGGGCATGGAGCAGTTCATGGAACGTGTCCTGTCAATACGCTCGGATCTGCCGATTATTGACGCCTCTCAGGGCATTGAGATGGAACCGAGCATTGAAGAAGGCATGCTGAATGCACATGTCTGGATGGACCCGGAGATGGCGGCAGTGCAGGTCAGAAACATTGCAGAAGGGCTTGCGGCGGCGGATGATATGCATGCGGACCAATACCGCGCCAATGCGGAGGCATATGAGGCCAGACTGGCGGCACTGAGCGCATCGCTGGCGGAGCAGCTCTCGCCGCTTTCCGGCACCAGGATCATTACGTTCCATGAGGCATTTAATTACTTCGCTGAACGGTATGGCATGGTGGTGGCCGGCGTCATTGCCAATGAGCCGGGTGAGGAGCCAAGCACGCGGGATATCGCAGATACCTGTGATCTGGTGAGGTCGCTCGACATCCGGACGCTGTTTGTAGAACCCCAGTATCCACAGACGGCGGCTGAGATCATTGCCAGGGAGACCGGCGCGTCAATCTATACACTGGATCCCTGCGTGTCGGGTACGGGGATGCCGGACAGTTATGAACAGATTCAGCTTGAGAATGCTCGGGTTCTGAGGGAGGCGTTTGGTCTGTGAAAGAGCGGAAAAAGCCGGTGCCAGTGCCTGTGCCGGTCCCCGTTCATGTGCACGCGCATACCGCTGAACTCCAGTCGTGCAGGCTCTGCCGCATTGAGGTGGACAACCTGAGCGTCAGGCGGGACGGGCAGATGCTCATCCAGGACGTGAATCTGCATATCCACTGTGGGGAGCTGACCGCCTTGATCGGTACCAATGGTGCCGGCAAGACGACGCTGCTGCGCGCACTGCTTGGGCAGATTGAGTATAAAGGCGAGGTCCGCCACCTGACCGGTGACGGTCTGCCGGCGGCAGCCGTGCGCACAGGGTATGTGCCCCAGCAGCTGGAGTTTGACCATTCATCGCAGGTTTCCGTGCTGGATTTCATGGCAGCTGCGTTTTCGAGCCGGCCGGTGTTTCTGGGGATTTCGCGGAAAGTCCGGGAGCAGGCATTAACCGCCCTCAAGCGGACGAACAGCGAGCATCTGCAGGATCGCCCGCTGGGCGCGCTTTCAGGGGGTGAACTGCAGCGTGTCCTGCTGGCCCTGGCCCTGACGCCGCAGCCGGATCTGCTCATCTTGGATGAGCCAGTGTCCGGTATGGATGAAAACGGGCTTGAGGCGTTTTATCAGCTGGTCAATAACCTGAAACGCAGGAATCACATGGCGATCCTGCTGGTTTCGCATGATCTTGACGTGGTCCGCCGGTATGCGGACCGCGTGGCGCTCATGCAGGGCACGGTGATTGAGCAGGGGACACCGGAACGCGTATTTGCCTCGGAAGCCTTTGAAAGGGTCTTTTATTCAAGGGAGGGGCGCGCATGAACGGACTGTATGCAGTCATGGAAAAGCTGCTGCCATTCAGCTTTCTCCAGTATACATTTATGAAGAATGCGCTCCTTGCCATTCTTCTGATTACGCCGCTGTTTGGCATGCTGGGCACGATGGCTGTAGACAACAAGATGGCATTTTTCTCGGATGCCCTGGGACACAGCGCACTGACAGGCGTGGCGATTGGCGTTGTGCTGGGCATGCAGGATCAGATGATTCCCATGCTGGTTTTCGGTGTGCTCTGGGCGGTGCTCATCACGTTTGTCAAGCAACATTCCCGCATGAGCGCGGATACGATCATCAGCGTCTTTTCATCTGCAAGCATTGCGCTGGGCCTGGTGATCCTGTCAAGGGGCGGTGCCTTTGCGCGCTACTCGTCACTCCTGGTCGGTGATGTCTTATCTGTTACGCAGCAGGACCTGCCGATTCTGCTGCTTGCACTGATCGCAGTGTTTATCTGCTGGTCATTCCTGTTCAATCCGCTGCTTTTGACCAGCGTCAATGCATCTCTGGCGCGGAGCCGCGGCATCCAGACAAAACTGACAGAGTACGGCTTTACCATTCTTGTGGCGCTCAGCGTCATGGTGTCCATCCGCTGGGTTGGCGTTATGCTGATCAACTCCCTGCTCATCCTGCCGGCGGCCGCCTCAAGGAACCTGGCAAGAAATGCGAAAATGTATCTCTGGATTGCTGTTTTAATCGCGCTTGTCTGCGGGATTGCAGGCCTTATCCTTTCCTACTATCTTAATACATCCGCCGGCGCAGCCATCGTGCTGCTTTGTGCCCTGGTTTACTTTGGCACACTGCCGTTCCGGCGCAAATAGCTGCTCTGCTGCAGTGTGTCTTATCATGGCACACTGCTTTTTGGCGCCAGGCCCAGTGCTGCTATTTTTTATAAATGTGGCCTGGATCGCTTCCTTTTCTGGCGCACGCAGGGAAATATGGCGCATTTTATGCCCGCTGGACAGGGTATTGGAATGGAAATGTGTTCAGTAGAATTTTGTTCTTGCGTTTTAAAGCAGGCAAGCGTATTATTATCCATGCGCGATTCGGGATGGTCGAGTCAGGCTTCTCAGGCGCTGCCTGTGCATGGCATGTGTATGCATTTTTTTGACAGTCCGTATCAGGGATGGATTTCTGCGATGAAAGCATCTTTGTCGGGCATAGGGGGATACTTTTTTGCAGAATCATGAAGGCCGGACGCGTCTCAGTCCGTATCTCTCTCCAGCAGCTGCGTGGGCACTTTCCATCGGAACAAGCGTCGGCTGGGGTTCGCTTGTCGTCACGGCCAATACCTATCTGGCGCAGGCTGGTCCTCTGGGAAGCGTGCTTGGTATGCTCATTGGCATGCTGCTCATGCTGCTGGTCAGCCGGAACTTCTTTTACATGGCGATGCATTATCCCCAGGCGGGCGGCATCTATACCTACACCCGGGAAGTCTTCGGTTATGACCGCGCCTTTCTGGTGTTCTGGTTCCTGAGCCTCACCTATATTGCCATGTTCTGGGCAAATGCGACCAGTCTGCCCCTGTTTGCCAGGTACTTTATCGGGGATACATTCCGTGTGGTGTATCTGTTCAGTGTCTTTGAATATGATGTGTACCTGGGTGAGGTCATCCTCACGATGGCTGCCATTTTCCTGATCACTTTCCTGTGCATCCGCAGCAAGACCATAGCGGCGCATGTGATGGCTGTACTTGCGCTCACTTTTACCGCGGTCATTGCCATCTGTTTCGCGGCAGCGATGTTCGGGTTTAAGGGAGACGCTGATCCACTCTACATACCGGACAGGAGCAGCATCTCTCAGATTTTCCGCATTGCATTTATCTCGCCGTGGGCATTTGTCGGCTTTGAAAATATTACACATTCTGTGGAGGAGTTCAATTTCCGGCTTGATAAGCTGCACAGGATTCTGGTGATCTCTGTCATCTCGACAACCGCACTGTATATCTTTGTGCTCCTGCTCAGTATCACGGCTTACCCTGTGGATTGTGCAAGCTGGCTCGATTACATCCGGAATCTTGACAGGTATTCGGGTATAGAAGGTCTGCCGGCATTCTATGCGGCGCGGCATTACATGGGCAGCTTTGGCGTTATCCTTCTGATGGTTGCGCTGCTTGCGCTTGTCATGACCAGCCTCATCGGAAATCTGCGT
>JAFSZW010000211.1 GCA_017458865.1 Clostridia bacterium | reverse complement strand
TATTCCGGTGCATCGGCTTTTGACTGCACAGAAAAATGAAGCGGAGGGACATCATATGGACAGCGTCCGCGGGCCTGTATACTTTTCCGGAAAAGTTCAGCAGGTCGGATTCCGCTACACCGCCTGCTATCTGGCAAAAGACTTCTCCCTCTGCGGCTGGGTAGACAACCTGCCGGATGGACGCGTTGAAATGGAGGTGCAGGGACCAATCAGCAGTCTGCGAAAGTTCATTATCCGTCTGAAGGCACAGCCGCACATCCATATTGAACACATGGATATTGCGCAGATTCCCTGCCTGCCGGCAAGCCGCCGCTTTCTGCCAAGGCGTCCTGCCCATCCAGGACAGCCCTTCTGATTTCACTTGACATTCCGGGCCTTGAACGCTCTGCCCCATCGCTCCATGCATGCAACACCATGATCCATGTAAAGCCCGTCATAACTGAACAGGAACTGCGAGACCGTCCGGTAAGTCTCGCATGCTTTTTACACATTCAATCTCATATTGTGAGAGTTTATTTTATAATTTTCTCTCAAAAAGGGATTGACAGATCATCAGGAAGCGCATAGAATGTGAACAGTGTTCCGGAAACCTGTTCCTGTTTCCGAAAAACCACAGGGAGGCAGTCAGATGCGCACACAGGAAAAAAGTCCTACCAGAAGCAGGGATTTCGATGCCGAGATCATTCTCGGGCCGAATGCAACCATTGGGGACAAGGTCAAAGCCCTGCGTCTCTCACGAAAGATGACCATTGCCAGTCTTGCCAGAGCAAGCGGGCTTTCAGACCGGGCCATTCGCTACATTGAGAACAATGAGCGAACACCCGGTGCCGGAGCTGTCCAGCAGCTGGCCGATGCGCTTGAGGTCCGGACGGACATTTTCATGGATCCGGAGATCTTCGAGCAGACGCTCCACAAGGAGGAGTTTCTGCAGCAGGCAAAGGAAAAGTACGGCTCACGCGGCATGGCACAGGCCCGTCATCTGGTTGAACAGGCCCATGCACTTTATGCTGGCGGCGAACTTTCAGATGCAGACCGGGCAGTTTTCCGTCAGGAGATGGAAGCCATTTTCTGGGATTCCCAGCAGGAAGCACAGAAATTCACGCCGAAGGCACGGAAATGACCAGGATGACCCGATTCCATCCCAGCCAGATCCGGCACATAACGAAGGGAGTATGACTTCCAGATGGTAACACATGCAATTATGGCGGCTGATAAGGCTGTCCACCGGTACGGAACGCGGGATCCGTTTGAAATCATTGAATCCAGAGGCATCCGCCTGCGCTACTTTGATGCCCCTTCCCTCCTCGGATACTTCACTGTTGTGCGGCGTATTCAGTATATCGGCCTCAATCAGCGTGCCGATGAGCATCATCTGCGGACTGCTGCAGCCCACGAACTGGGCCATTCCTTCCTCGACTATGATGAGACAGCAGGCGATGAACTGCAGAATCCTCTCCTCTTCACCTATCTGAACGGTCAGCAGGAGCGGAGCGCCAACTTCTTTGCTGCCGAGCTCCTGATCCCGGACAGTGAGATTCTCAGCGCCGCCTGCTATGACGCCTATCAGGAGACCCTCCGCCGCATTCGAATCCATATGAGCGAGTACTCCTGTGATGCTGACAGGAACGCCTTCCGGCAGGAAAACATGCTGCAGTTTTTCGAGGAGCATGATCTGCCCACACTCGATGTGCTCGCCGACCAGTTTCGGGTAGCGCCGGAGCTCATCCGCTTCAAACTGCAGGCACTTGCCTGCAAAGGGCTTGATGTTCCGTACATCAGCGGTGCAAACAGTGACTTTCTCCGCCGCTGGCATCGCTGACATGCCGCAGGGAGGTCAGCATGGAACGCACATATATCGCGATTGACATGAAAAGCTTCTATGCCTCCGTTGAGTGTGTTGCCCGCGGTCTGGATCCGCTCAAAGCCAACCTGCTGGTCGCAGATGAATCCCGTTCCGAGCAGACC
>JAFSZW010000210.1 GCA_017458865.1 Clostridia bacterium | reverse complement strand
GGTCCGGTCCTGCCAAATGATGCTTTGACAAACAGGCAATCAGATGATATAGTTTGAGCAAATCTGAATGTCTGAACAGACAGAGTAAACAGCAGATACTGAATCGGTCATCATGCAGGGACAGCTCCGGCTTAAGGCCGCAGGAAAGTGACCGGCTGTATCCTGATGGTTCATCTATGGCAGGGAAACGCGATCATGGCATATGCCGTTTCCTGCAGGTTTTGTACATGGTCCGGCGCGGCCGGGGGAGGACAATATGAAATACAACAGGCTCGGCAATACCGGTCTTACCATTTCAGCCGTTACATACGGCGGAATCGTATCGGCTGGCATATATGACAAGGTGCTGTATCCGGAGGAAAACCAGCAGGCATCCGACCGGTATGTATCGTATGCGATAGATCACGGCATCACCTACTTTGATGTTGCACCCAGGTATGGAAACGCCCAGGAACAGCTGGGCAATTCGCTTAAACCATACCGCAAGGACGTGTACCTTGCCTGCAAGACGAATGAACGGGATCTGAAAGGCGCACAGTCAGATCTTGCAACCAGTCTCAAACTGTTGCATACAGATCATTTTGATGTGTATCAGCTGCATGCCATTAACTCAATGGATGATGTTGACCGGGCGTTTGGACCGGATGGCTGCATGGAGATGATCTCCACGCTGAAACAGAAGGGAATTGCCCGGAATATCGGGTTTTCAGCGCACAATGAGGCAGCTGCCCTCCGGATGATTGAGCTCTATCCGTTTGATACGGTTCTGTTCCCGTTCAACTGGTTCATGCACGGCGCGCATGGAATGGGCACCCGGCTGCTTGAGACGGCAAGGCAGCGTGGCATGGGTGTGATCTGCATGAAGGCGTTCATTGAACGGGCATGGGAGCAGGATGAGGATAAGGGCGTTTTCCCAAAATCCTGGTGCAAGCCGATTGATACCGACAATGATCCCCGGTTTGGCATTGAGGCGATGAAATACGCGCTGTCCCTCGGCGTGGATACACTGGTGCCGCCTGGCAATTTCAGGAGCTTCTCATTTGCCGTTGAGCATATCGACGAATGCCTCACGCATCCGGAATTTGATGCTGCTTATCTGGCGGAAAAGCGCAAGACGGTTCTTGGAAAGGAATTCTTCAAATTGCCATAATGGAATTCGCGGCTGCCGGATTGGAATATGGCCGTGCCGGATGAATAAATATCAGAGGAGCAACAAAAGGGGAGGTATGCCGCATCACGGGCGGAGGCGGCTGAGGACAGATGAGTCATACGGAACAGGAAATGCGGTATCTTGAACTGATGCGCGACCGGTATGGGACGATCAGCGCAGCCAGCGCTGAGGTGGCGCATCTGAGAGCGATCCTGAAACTGCCAAAGGGCACGGAGCACTTTCTTTCGGATCTGCACGGCGAGCATGGTGCGTTCCTGCACATGCTGCGCAATGCCAGCGGCGTCATCAAGCTGAAAATCCAGGATATTTACGGGAATCTGCTCCCGAAACACGAACAGGATATGCTGGCCACCCTGATCTACTATCCCAATGACAAGCTGGCGCTGCTCAAAAAGCAGGGGCTTGTGGATGAGGAATGGTACCGGCTGACCATTTACCGCCTGATCCTTGTGGCCAGGATGTGCGCGGTCAAGTATACCCGCAAGCGGATACGCGAGGCGATGCCGAAGGATCTGGGGGCCCTGCTTGAGGAGATTCTGTTCACGGACGGATCGCCCGAGAAGGAAGGGTACTACCAGGGCGCGATGCAGTCCATCCTGGATACGGGCATGGGTGATGCGGTGATTATCGGCATCTGCGAGATGATCCAGGCACTGGCCATAGACCGGTTGCATATCATCGGCGATATCTTTGACCGCGGTCCCCGGGCGGATCTCATCATGGACGCACTCGAGAATTTCCATCAGGTGGACGTTCAGTGGGGCAATCACGACATCGTCTGGATGGGCGCGGCTGCACTCAGCGAAGCGTGCATCTGGCAGGTCATCGTGACATCTGTCAAGTATTCAAACCTCAAGTCGCTTGAGGTCGGGTACGGCATCTCGCTGCGTCCCCTCCTGATGCTGGCGCAGACCTGTTACGCAGAGGATCCCTGTATCGGTTTCATGCCGAAGGACAACGGCGATACCGAGGATGAGGACCTGATGGAGGTTGCCCGGATGCACAAGGCAGCGGCCATCATCCAGTTCAAGCTTGAGGGACAGCTGCTTGCGCGGCATCCTGAGTACGAAATGGATGACCGCCGCATGCTGCATCTCATTGACTACGAAAAGGGAACCATAACCCTTGGCGATAAGACCTATCCTCTGCGGAGCTGCAATTTCCCGACCATAGATCCTGCCAACCCGTATGCACTCAGCGACCTTGAGCAGGAGGTTGCTGACAGAATCTCCATGGAATTTGCGCATTCCGCAAAACTGCAGCGTCACGTGCAGTTCCTGTTCAGCGCGGGCAGCATGTATCTGTGCTGCAACGGAAACCTGCTGT
>JAFSZW010000209.1 GCA_017458865.1 Clostridia bacterium | reverse complement strand
ATGTGAGGTAGCCTGTATGGGAAACCATACGAAGAGTGTCTACCCTTTTGCACCCGCCTCATATGTCTTGAAACGAGTCATTGACATACATCACATTTGGACCCGCAGCATACCCTATGACGACTGACTCTTTCCCGGCATCGGTCTCAACAGAAACCAAGACGCGGCCATCACGGGCACACGGCTTTAATCCGTCCGGAATTGGGATTGCAGGTTTATCCCGGTAGACTTTCCACATTTATGATGTTCCCTTCCAATAATCATACACTTTATTATCAATGTAAATACATTCACCGACCTGACAGGAATGCCCCGATTCATCGCTCAAAATCGCAGTTCAGCAAAAACATATGAAAACGCAGGAAACACGATCCTGCGTTTTCTCATACCTCTCAGTAAAAAAATGCCAAACGGATGCATCGCATATCACTACTACCAGTCATGCGTCTGCCAGAGCTGAAAACCAAGTATACCCAAGGACTGACCGAACCTCTTCCGTAATTCGTCCGGTGCCGGAGGGCATCTGTTCAACCTGTTCAACCTCTCACGGGGCATGAATGAAAAAATGCCATTATCCAAGTCAGTATCATATTCATTGCAAAATGCCGGGCTCACTCTTCAACATAGGTATAATACGATCCGCCTTTTTTGTCGATAAACGCTTCTGCTTCCTCTAATGTCAGAAAACACGGATCTTTACCCATGATACACATGCTCTCCGCATTCCCCACACATACTCCGCCATCCCGCACCAGCTGCACATACGTGTAGTGTTCTTTAAAAATATACCACTTCATATCTCCCATCTGAGGGGGCTCTACATAATAATATGTACCGGGCCTGTACGGCAGATCAAGGGCATCCACATCAACACGAGCATAATCAGATGGGAAATTGTCTGGATCTTTCATATACCTTTCCGCATCTTCTCTGGTCAGAAAAGACCAGCTCTCATCCCCCATCGTATAATCAGGGTCATCCGTCAAGAATAACGATCCGTCGTCGTTGATACCAATGCTTTGAACGGTTCCGGTCACAACGCCTCTCATGTTATGACTGTTATCATCTGAAATCCAGTATACTGTATCTCCAAAGTTAACTGGCAGTGTCGTATACTTCATCATTATTCTCCCTTTCATTGGTTTTCTGATTATTTATCCCGGAGACGTCTGGTGTTCTCATAAGCAGATTCCCATATGACGGGCTTCGGATGTCCGTAGCAGGTCAATCGCTGCGGCATCGGACTGCGCTGCGGACATGGGCATTTGAGTCAGCAGATTCGCTCAGGTAAATTTACACCGGATATCAAAAGTTCCGGGGGAAATGTACCAGAAACACAGCTCCGCTGCCAGATTGCATAAGATCTGTATACATCCTGTCCGCCAATGCCGACCATATGTCCACCAGATAAACGGCCTTCTCCGAATTAATGAGACAGATTATATCACATTCGAGCCTGCATTAACAGAATCGGGCGAAAAAAACTGATTTGAATCGACTTTGCATCTGCTCCTGCATCGCTCATCTGACAACTGCTTTGCCTGTTTCAACAAGCAGGTCGAGAATGCTTCATACGTATGTTGCGTGTTCGAAGAGTGGTCTATATCTCTCCATATTCCCCCATCATCTTATCCAAAATCCGCTGTTTAACATAAAGGAGTGGTTCCCTCATCTGGTCTGATATGATCTGTCTGGGAAAGTCACATTTCATTTTTCAGTTTCAAAACGTCTTACCATCAAAAAACAATATATGATCGTGTACCCGCATGATAAACGGACAACCATTCTACTCTGAGGCGGACAATTTCCGCATGACCATCAGACAGGATTCTATCGTAAAGCGGACAAAATCCGCATAATAATCGGACAGATATCGCGCAAAAAACGGACAGGATTCGTCTGTTTTGCTGATTTTTTGTTAACGAATCGTGTATCTTTTTACTTTTGGCTACAGTTTGGTGATATGCTTAAGGTTTGCATACCATGTCCTCTGAGTACACTATTTGGAAGCAGAACTGCAAGTCGTTGTAAATATACTACATATGCTTTTGATCTCTGTTTTTTGAATCGTGCAATGATTAATTTTTGCAGAATCATCCGGTTGACCATAGAGAGTAGGTTGCCGGATTTGCAAGATGTGTCCTCGCCTGTTTTCATGCTGCGCGAGTGTAGAGCACACGGTCGGTATCGGAGGTATGGGTTTAACCGGTCACTCTTAATTTCTGCATACATGCCTTTTCCTGTAAACAGACCAGCAACGTCTATGGTCCCGAGTATTCCTCAACCGTCCGGATGCAGAATCAGCATACTTCAGTGCATGATCAGGTCAACACGCCGGCTGCGCCGCGTCCACGTATCGTCATCCTTGACTGATGCGAAATGGTCCGGCTTACAGGTTTTGCGACGCTTTCGCCGACTTTTGTGCCATCCAGATAGAAGTCGCCTCTGAGCGCACCGGAACGGATGAGGCGATCCGCCAGGATGTCAGCTGCCTCCTCCAGAATGCGTTCATTTAGCGGCTGACGCTCCATGGCCTGCACCGTTTCCATGCCGGTCCGCCTGGCCTGCTGTGTGCCGGAGAGGACTGTACCCCTTGCCGGTTCCGGCATGACGGCAGTTCCTGCCATGGCATGCACCGCCTCCTCTACCGCCTCGCCGGCTGCCTGAACCATCTGTCCGCCTGCCAGGCCAAGCGCTACGCCCTCATCCATGTACTCACCAATCTCCATTGTAACGCGTGATGGCGATTTGATTTTGAGGACATCCCGCATGGTCGAAACGGCTTTCGTTACGGCACTGCCTGCCGTCTCGGCCAGGGAAGATGCCATGCTCTGAACGCCTGACCGGATGCCCTCCATCAGGTTGCGGCCAATGGATGCACCGGCCGAGTAGCTGAGCGTATTCCGGACAGATGAGAGAATGGATGAGGCCGCACTGCCGGCAGAGGCTGCCGCAGAGGATCCACCACTCTCTATGGCGGACTGCATGCCCTGCATGGCCTCCTGCGTCAGCGATCTGAGGGTGGATACAAGCGGTGTATAGGCGGCAGTCAGATCTGCAACCAGATTTCGCATCTGACTTCTGAGCTGTTCGGCGCCGGATAAAAAGGCCGACTGCATCCCCTGCATCACCATTGACGCAGATCCCGGCAGTTGCGATTCAAGTGGCCGCCAGATCGAAAGCAGCGCCGTGACAAGATCTGTCATTCCGCGTTTCATTGCGTCTGCACAGTCCGTAAACAGGCGGACAAGATCCGCAGAAAGGGTCTCTGACTGCCCGACCAGCGTCTCAGACATCTGTGATGCAGTGCCTGTCAGGTCAGTTGCAAGCTGGGCAGCCCGTTCGGCCATGGCCTCTGCACTGTCACTCAGGTGGGCGCTGAGCTGAGCCAGCTCCGCATCCATAATCTGGGTCAGCCTGCCGGAAATGCCGCCAAATGCGCGCACCATGCGATCTGCCATCCCGCCGGTATCCGGCTCATCGCCTGCCTGAACAGACCCGGCCTCAATGCCTGTACTGCCGGAAAGGGACAATTTCCCGAGTGTCTCAGATATGGCCGTCGACAGCGTGTCAAGGCTGCTTTTCGCCGCTGCCTGGCCGCGGTCCAGTTCTGAGAGCACGAGCTCCATAGCCTCATGCATTGTGGTCCTGAGGCGCTCGCAGACCGGCGAAAAACCTGTCCCTATTGCCTCCACCAGCGCACCCACTGCCTGCTCCACATCAATCAGCTTCGAGGTGATTTCAGGCGCTATGGCGCCGCCTATCCGGCTGCCGGCTGTCCCGGCATTTGAGACAGCCGTCTCAAACGCGGATGGATCTGTTGCAAGCGCTGCCTCCCGGCTGAGCATCTCCCGGTTTTCCTGAATGGCCGCGCCGGCCGCATCCATGACACGCTGACCCAGCACCTCGCCGGATGCTGCAGCGGCATCCCCCGCAGCTGACTCAAGCGCGTCCGATATGCCCTGTCCATCAAGCACGGCACCATCCAGTGACTGGTTAACCCCGGCGATATAGGTATCCCCTGCGGACTGCCCGAGGGTTGCGGCCAGCGCGTCCGCCTCTGCATTGAGTGCATTGAGCGCTTCTGTCATGCCCGCCGTCATCGCGGCACCGGAATCTGACCATGGACCGTTTCCGAGTGCCTCCGCTATGGTCGTCGGAATGGTCAGGCCCAGTTCCTCACACATGGCAAGGGTTACATCCCGGCCTGCCTCCATGCCCTCATTCATGCCCCCATACAGTTCGTCCACCATGGCACGCCCCTCGGCATACAGCCCGAAATCCTGCATGAGAATGGCATCCCCGAAACCGGACATGATCAGGGCAGCCGCCGCCCGGATCCTGTCCTGCTCGCCCAGCATGCCCTGCTCCAGCTGGCTGGCAAGCGCAACGGCTGTTGGCGATATGTCAAGCGTATTGGCCTGTTCCTCAAACCCTGCCTGAACCAGCATAACCCAGGCCCTTGCCTGTTCTGTGATGGTCGCCGCAGAGGACCCGATCAGGCTGTTGAGCGCCTCACCCGTGATCCGTCCCCCGTCCAGCTCAAATACCATGGATTCCATGGAGCGCGTCATCTCATCTATCTCTACGCCAAACCACGAAAGAACCGCGTATTTGACCCCGCGGAACAGTTCACGAAGGAATGCCTCCATGCCGTCCCTGAGGGCTGTCAGACCGTCCAGGACGCCGCGTACCAGGCCTATCCCGATCTCCATTCCCGTCGGGACCCAGTCAAAGCGCAGGATGGACTCAGCAATGCTCCCGGCCAGTGAACCGGTCATGGTCATGGCATCCACAAACCCGGATCTCAGATCCCGCCACAGCTTCGCACCGACTGTCAGGATTGTGCTGTCCTCATCCGCCGCATCTCCAAGCAAAAGCCCGGCAGCAAAGGCGCCCGCGGCCGCAGCTGCGCCTTTCATGCCGTCAGCAATTGCCTCAAAGACATGCCCCCCAATCTGACGCCACGTGACAATGGCCGCCTCATCCAGCCCCAGGAGCTTTGCGATAAGGCCGCGCAGCCCCTCAAGACCGGTGGCAATATTTCCCGAGATCATCTGCCCGAAAGAGAGCCAGTCCGCACTGCTGTCCGAATCGCCGAGCAGGCACTCTCGCAGGAATCCCCCGGCCGCATCAAATCCGGACCGGATGTCCTGCCAGATCCTCGTCCCCAGTGCTGCAAAGGAACCATCATCCTCACCGAGCAGGATGCCCTCAAGAAACCGGCCGGCATGCTCAAAGCCAGACCGGATCTTATCCCAGATGCCGCGGCCAAGTGCGGTCCAGTCCGGCGCACCCGCCCCCTCAATGCCAAGCACCGTTGTAAGGAACCCGCCGGCGAACTCAAAACCGCTGCGAATCGCCTGACAGACCTGCCTGCCGCGTTCCCGCCAGTCTGTTTCGCCGCCAAAGAGCACCTCCTCAAGGATGCCGACTTTGAGCATAAATCCGGCGCGGATCTGTTCCGCAACGGTCCTGCCAAGATCCGCCCAGTGCTGTCCCTGGCCGGCATCGCCAAGGATTACACCGTTGATGAAATCGCCAACGCTCCTGATTCCCTCCCGGATGGCGCGTCCGATTCTGGCGCCGGCATCCTGCCAGCCGGCGGTACCCTCTCCGCCTGTCAGGAACTCAAGGAGGAAGTTGCCGGTGCTTTGCAGTCCGCTGCGAAGCGCAGCCCCGATCCGGGCGCCAAGGCTCTGCCAGTCGACGGATTCATCCCCGAATAGCTGCTCCTGCAGAAAAACGGCTGAGGCAGCGAGCCCGGTACGGATACCGTCCATGATCCGCGTGCCTGCCGCCGCCCAGGTGCCCGTATCCTCCGTTTCGCCAAGAATAAGGCGTCTCAGGAATCCGCCCGCCGTCTCAAACCCGGACAAAATGGCACTGCAGATCCTCCGGCCGGCATCCTGAAACGTGCTGATCCCGGCCTCAAACGCATCGCCCAGGATGAGACCTGTCAGCAGGTCCCGCCCGAAACTGATGCCGGAGCGGATGAGGGCGGCAATCCTTGCGCCCGCCTGCTGCCAGGTGGACCCTGATGTATACTCATCCCCCAGGATGAGCTGGCGCAGCCAGGTACCGCCCTGGGCAAAGCCTGCACGGATCCAGGCGTTCAGCTTGACACCGACATCTGCCCATGTATGTTCCGTGAAATCCTCACCGAGCAAAAGGCTGCCTATGCCCGTCCCGATTGCAGTCAGTCCGTCCTGCAGGTGCTGTCCGATGCCGCTCAGGTCGATTGTTGACACAAGCGTGACCAGTTCACCGGCGAGCGTGCGCACATTCTGCATGGCAGCGGCAAAGGCGCCTCTGACCTGCTCAAGGACGCCAGTGAGGTCAAGGCCGGCAGCCGCGCCGGCAAACGCCCTTAACAGTGCCTCGCCCAGTGCGTGGATTCGTCCCGTGTCCGTGAAAGCGGTCAGCATGCCGGCGGCAATGCGGGCTGCCTGCTCAAGGAGCCGGGGCGCGGCCCCGGCAAGTCCTGTGGCCAGCCCGGTGATAATGCCTGCACCGAGATCCAGCAGGTCCGGCAGATTCCGCCCGATGCCGTCCAGCACGGTACCGACCAGAGTCACCAGTGTGGCGGCCATGTCAGGCAGCACGGTTTCCGCTGCTTCCCTGAGCGCCGAGATCATCCCAGGCATCATGTCCGCGATGCTGATGATGTAGGAGGATGCCTGGACGGCAAAGCGGCGGAGCCTCGGCGGGACCTGCGTCGTCATGGTGCGGATGGCCGTCTGAATCTCCCCCGCGCCCCTCGCCGTGTACTGTCCGGCCTCGTTCATGGCCGGTCCGGCCGCTGTCGCGAAATCGAGGAAGGTCAGCGCGAACACGCCAAGTCCGGCTGTGAGCACACCGAGCGGGGTCACAAGGCCGCTGATAAAGGGCAGCAGAATGCCAAATCCCTTGACCGCCGGCCCGATGCCAGCCCCGAGCGCAAGGAACGCCATGGTTGCCTGCTGGACAAAGGGATCTGCGGTTCTGAATGCATTGACCAGATCCGTCAGCCAGGACACTGCGGAGATGAGGCTCTCCTCAACAAAGGAAAACAGCGTAATCTGCAGTCCCTCAACGGCGGAGCGGAAGATCGTGATGGCGCCCGCGGCGTTATTGAGCTTTGTCTTTGCCATGATCTCCGTGGCATTGCTGCAGTTGTCTATCGCCGCGCGCAGCCTGTCCACATCCGACTCTGCCGTGTTGAGGATGGCGAGAAGGCCTGACATGCCTGTCGTGCCGGCAATGGCCGAGGCAAAAGCCGCCTTCTCCGTCTCCGTCATGCCGGCGCTTGCCGCCCGCAGATCGTCTATGACGCTGCTCAGACTGCGCATATTGCCGGCTGTATCCACCAGGCTGATCCCGTACTGCTCCATAGCCTCCCGGGCCGCCTTTGGCGGGTCTGCCAGCCGCTTGAACAGTGAGCGCAGCGTCGTGCCTGCCTGAGATGCCTTGATGCCCTGATTGGCCATGAGGCCAAGCGCCGTCGCCAGATCCTCTGCGCTGTATCCAAGCGCGCCGGCCAGCGGCGCCGCGAACTTGAACGATTCCCCCAGCATTTCGACATTCGTGTTCGAGTTTGTCGCCGCCGCGGCCAGGACATCTGCAAAATGCTGCACATTGCTGATGCCCGTATCCACCGCTGTCCCGTCCTCAAGCACCTTCCAGGTCTCATCTGCCCGATACCCGAGCGCCGTCATGGCGTCCGTGACGATATCGGATGTCCGGGCAAGGTCCGTGCCGGATGCGGCAGCCAGGTCCATGATGGGTCTGAGACCGCTTAACATGTTCCCTGTATCCCAGCCTGCCATAGCCATGTACTGCAGCGCCTGACCCGCCTGCGTGGCCGTAAAGCTGGTCTCAGATCCCGCGTTAATGGCCGCCTGCCGAAGGGCCTCAAGGCTTTCCCCTGCAGCGCCCGAAATGGCCTCAACCGTTGACATCTGGGACGAAAAACTGAGGCCCGCACTCATCGCGCTCTGCGAAAAGCGCACCAGCGGACCCGTGAGCACCGTCTCAAGGCCCGCACCTACCGCTGCCATTTTGGCGCTCATCCGTTCGATCTCGCTTTCTATGCCGACGATCGCCTTTGCAAACCCGCCGGTATCCAGCGAAAATGAGGCAAACAGCTCACCAACCTGCATCTTTTTCCCCTTTCCAATTTGATCTAAAGATCCAATGATCCAATAAAAAACGGCAGATGCCCCTCCCGTCTGTCCGGAAGCGGCACCTGCCGTCTGTTTCAGCTGTTGTCGGCTATAACACGTTCCCGCCGGGATGGCTGCATCTGGCGGGAATATCGTCTGTAAAGAATGACAGTAAAGCCCCCAATAAAACAAACGCTCCTGCCGGCATGATCTGGCAGGAGCGCAATCTGGCATGGTCGGACCCGGCCGGATGCCTTTTTGTTATTTGATGACCTTGAGTGCCTTGCGGTCAATGGTCAGTGCGACAAAGACCAGGAAGACAATGCCCTTGATGAGCTGCTGGGTGGCTGAATCGTAGCCCAGCATGACAAGGCCGTTGTTGAGAACCGTATACATCAGGGTACCAACGATGATGTTGGTGAAGCGGACCTTGGCGCCGCCGGTGATGGGCAGGCCGCCCAGGACCAGGGAGATCAGGATCTGCGTTTCGAGCTGGTTGCCCGCGGTGGACGTGATGGAACCAACCTTGATGACATTGACAAAAGCGGCCAGGCCGGTCAGGGCGCCTGCGTTGACGAAGGTCAGGAACTTGACCCGGTCCGTGCGGACGCCCGAGAAGCGTGCGGCGGTTTCGCCGGAGCCGACCGCTTTTACGTCATAGCCGATACGCGTGAACTGGAAATAGAAGAAAGCCACAACCAGCACGACAATCGTCAGCGTGATCTTGATCCAGTCCTGATCCAGCGCCTTGATGGCTGCGCTGGCCGGCACGGCGGTTTCCGTCGTCAGGTAGGCACAGACGCCGCGGAACAGATACATCGTGCAGATGGTGACGATGAAGCTGGGCAGCTTGAATTTGACGTGCACAAAGCCGTTTATCGCGCCGATGGCCGCACCGGTCAGGATGCCGCCCAGGATGGCCAGCGGGATGCTGTAGAACGACAGCACGCTGATCACGATGGAGGCGACGCCCAGGGTGGAGCCCTCGGTAAAGTCAATGGAGCCCAGCGTCATGACGAAGAAAACGCCGGTTGCGACAATGGTCGGATAGTACACCTGGGATAACAGCAGACGGATGCGCTTGGGTGTAAAGATCTTGCCGCCCGTGAGGATATTCATGAGCACCGTGATGACGACAAGTCCGATAAACGGCAGAAGAGCCTTAAAGGTGTCCCCGGTCAGGAACGCACGGAGCCTGGACTGTTCCTGTTCTCTGTTAATTGCCTTTTCCATGTTCTCCGCCTCCTTACACCATTTTCTGAATCAGGTCTTCTTCATTCAGTTCGGGACTGCGGTGGAATTCGCCGCTGATCTTCCCGTTCTTCATGACGAAAATCCTGTCGGACATACCCAGCAGCTCCGGAATCTCCTCGGAAATCATGATGATGGACTTTCCATT
>JAFSZW010000208.1 GCA_017458865.1 Clostridia bacterium | reverse complement strand
TGCGCCGCGTTCGGCCTGGCATCCGTGAAAAGCAGATTCGCGCGATAATACTGATAAAACAGATCCGGATGCATGTGAAAAAAGGAAGTGGACAGAATCATCCCCATGGTAAGCCCATGGAACTGCTGCTGTTCAAGTCCGTTTTTTCCGCGAAAATCCGGTATGCTGCTGCCTGTCGATACGCCTGCACCGCCAAAGAAGACGATCTGCTTTGCCTGATCCACCAGATTCTGGAGTTTTTCTGTATCTGCCTGCATCCATCTATCTCCTGTCCACGTTCATCTGCTGTAAAGCAGCACAAAAGACGACCAATTTCTGCCAAAACGACCAAATTTTGTCCGGAATTCCCGTTGCAATTCGATATCGATATGCTATAATGTGTTATAGCATTCTGTGACGGAAGGAGGTCACCGTTTTGTCAGATATTGAGCGAAAACGTCAAGCGGAAAACTCCTGTGCTGCCCCTCCATCTGAAATCACATCGGAGCGCCCCACAGCCGCCAGGCGGCGACGAGTGCTCCAAACCCCTGAACCGGAACAGACCTGTTTTATGCCGGGCAAAACCGCTCCGCAGTGTCAGGACGATACCGGTCCACCCTACAAATCGGGAGATCTCCTTCCCCATTCCGCAGTCACACGGGATCCTTCCATGAATCCGACATCATTTACCAGTGGGCCCGGCAATCCTTTAATGCCTGCAGGAAACAACGTCAGCTTATCGCCAAAATGGGATATGCGTTCGCCAGATTCCCGCAATACCGTTGATTCTGCCGCCTTTATACATCGCGCCGAACAGACACGAACGGCTGCCTTTATCCGGCAACGCACTGCTATGGATGAGCCATCTGCTCAAGCCATCTCCGCAGGAGACAGAACCGGAAACAGCCCGGTTTTCAGTGAACAGCATGCAGTGCATCCTCAGGCAGCCGATGCTATCCGCCAAAGGGCTGCAACGCCGCCGGAATATGCGGGTGCTGCACCAGTTTCCCATTCAACTCGGGCAGAACCAGTTTCGCCCCGCCTTGCCGTCCCAGTGACACCCAATTCTGCCGGAACCACGGAAACTGCCCACCAAATGCAGAAAGATGATTCTGCACGCCCTGCAAACACTTTGCAGCGGGCCGACCAGGCACGCGCGAATGAGGCAATCCGGCACCGTGCCGGTATAGCCCGAACTGGTTCAGATACTGCATACGCAAAACCGGATAGCGCCAATGTCAAACCGGATTTGCCCGGGCATCCTGCAAAGCGGGGACTCACATCTGACGCCATCCAGCGCAGAGTTTCTGCACCTCCGCCAGTCTCAGAAACAGGAACTGCAGGCGGGGCAGGCATAAGGCATTCTACTGAGACCCGTCCATCTGAGCGTATCCACCAGAATGACCTGGAGGCGCCGGAAAAGAAACGCATATCCCGCAGAGATCCCGGAAACGCGTCTGATGAAATTCCAGCCGGAAGACGGCGGAAAAGCAGTTCGTCCATTTCGGATGCACGCAGGGCAGTCCGAACAGATGACGCCGGTAACCAGGCAGCACATAGGCGTCGCCATCACAGCGAGGCAAATGGCAGGCACCGAAAAAGCGCCGCATCCCATAGCACATGGATTCGTCTCGGGATAATAGCTTTGCTCACCGGAACTGCACTGTTTTCGCTGGTCATGATCTCGCGGATCGCCTTTCGCAGCATCCGGACTGATGATCTCTATACGAGACTGGCTGAAAAGCATACTCAGGCCGCTGCCGGTGTCGATCCCCAGAAACTTGTGATCTATACGCTGCCGGATATTGAAGCAGCATCGCCGGAAGGCAGTGAAGAGGCCGCACCAGATGACCTTCTGAGCCTTTATGAGGCACTCGTCGATGCGGAGCTTACGGAAACCGCCTCAGACCCTGCCCCGGGGCGCACGCTGAAACAGCCACAGGCTGTAACAACGACAATGTATCACCGAATCGGCGGCGATGCGCTGCCCGAAATGGCTGCACTCTACTATGACAATACCGACCTAATCGGATGGATCAATATCAGCGGCGTGCTGGATCTCCCCGTAGTCTACAGGGACAATTCATACTACCTGAAGCATGATTTCAACAAACAAAAGAACACCTCGGGAACGATCTTCCTTGATGAGAACCATCCTTTCAAGGCCAGGACACAGAACCTGCTCATCCACGGGCATAACATGCGGGATGGCAGTATGTTCGGCCGCCTTGTTCAGTACAAGTCAAATCCGTCCTTCCTCAGAACGAACTGCCTGATCGACTTTTCATCCATCTGGGCACATGAGACATATGTCATCTTTGCCGTACTTCAGGTGTCCATGACACCATCTGACCCGGCTTTCCTCAATTACTTCACCCATGCCACCTTCCGGACGGATGCCGCATTCGCCGCCTATATTGACGAGCTCGCGTCCCGCTCCATGTACGCCGTTCCGGTAGATGTCCGGCCAGAGGATGCGCTCATCACGCTTTCCACCTGCCTTGATAAAGACCGGCTGATCATCGTTGCCAGAAGATGCCGGGAAAACGAGACCCCGCAGCGCCTTCGCGAGCTGGTTTCAGCATCCGTAAGGCAGTAACCGACTAACCTCCACTGCTCAGATGCAGAGGCTCTCGTCTCCATATCAAGTCTATCCATATCAATTGCCAGCCGCTTGCCGGCTGGCTTTTTCGTATGCAGTTTCGCTCAGCACAAAAAACACCTCTCCGGCGTGTTCCGGAGAGGCTGTACATATCAGGCGTTGCCCTGTCCGTAATAAGCGTTCGGTCCATGCTTGCGCATGAAGTGCTTGTCCTGGATATGCTGCGGCGCAGCAGGCGTAGCAAGATCAATCTGGATCGTGTACATCGCCATCTTTGCCACCTCTTCCAGCACGCCGGCATGATATACCGCCTGTGCGGGATCCTTGCCCCAGGTAAACGGGCCATGATTGCGGCAGATGACCGCCGGCACATAAACCGGATTCAGGTTCCGCTCGCGGAACGTCTCCTCAATGACCTTGCCAGTATTGTACTCGTAATCCTCTTCAATTTCCTCCGCGGTCAGGCTCCTCGCGCACGGAACTGAGCCGTAGAAATAATCTGCATGCGTGGTCCCATAGCACGGAATGTCGCGGCCGGCCTGTCCCCAGCCGACAGCATACGGGCTGTGCGTATGCACAACGCCGCCAATCTGCGGAAACGCCTTGTAAAGGACGATGTGCGTCTTGGTATCCGTGGACGGATTGTACCTGCCCTCTACCTTGTTTCCATCCAGATCCATGACAACCATGTCCTCGGGTTTCAGGTTCTCATATTCAACGCCGGACGGCTTGATGACCATAAGGCCCTTTTCCCTGTCAATTCCGGAAACATTGCCCCATGTGAACGTCACCAGGTGCATCTCAGGAAGACGCATATTGGCCTCATATACCGCCTGTTTGAGTTTCTCCAGCATATCTGTCTCTCCTCTTCAGTTGTGTAATGTATACCTGTCAGTACAGGCATTACCGGGCCTTCCGGTCTGTACCGAAAAGCCCGGTGTTAAAAACTGTATTCCTGACCCGGGAATTATACCTTCAGGCCTTCCACTGCAGCCTTTTCGGCCGGCAGAACCGCCCTGAACTGCTCAATATACCGGTTAAATCCGGCCTTGTCCGCAGCATCCGGTTCAACTGTGCTGCCCTCAGAGCCAGCAAATACGCGGTTCCTCAGGTACTCGCCCAGGGTTTCGCCCTCAGCCCTGCGAACAGCGTATGCCGTCAGGAGCGCCATGCCCCACGGTCCGCCCTCGCCAGCCGTCTTCATGACGGATACCGGCGTGTTGAGCGCTGCCGCCATGAGCTTCTGGCCGCTGGTTCCGGTCTTGAAGAATCCACCGTGGCCCAGGAGAGAGACGATCCGGACTTTCTCTTCCTCAGTGAGGATATCCATGCCCAGCTTGAGCGTCGCCACCGCGCCGAACAGCAAAGACCTCGCCATGTTGGCAAACGTAAAGGATGCATCCGGCAGCCGCACGAGCATGGGCCGTCCCTCATCCAGCGAGGTAATCGTCTCGCCGGAGAAATAGTTTACGTTAATGACGCCGCCGCAGTCCGCATCGCCGTCCAGTGCAGCATTGAAGATGGCGCCGTATACCTGGTCCATGCTGATCTCAGCACCGGCCGCCTTGCCAAATCCGCTGAGCATCTCCGCATAGGCGTTAATATCACTGGTGAAGTTGTTGCAGTGAACCATAGCCACAGGCTTGCCGTCCGGTGTCGCCACATTGTCGATCTCCACGTGGACCCTGGACAGTTCATGATCCAATACGATCATGGCAAATACAGACGTGCCGGCGCTGATGTTGCCGGTGCCTGGCGTGATGCTGTTGGTTGCAACCATTCCGGTACCGGCATCGCCCTCAGGCGGGGCCATCCTGGCACCGGGTTCGAGCGTCCCGGTCGGATCCAGCAGTGCTGCGCCCTCTGCCGTCAGGCAGCCGGCATCTGCACCGGCCGGAATGACCTCAGGCAGAATGCCGAGCAGATTCCAGTTGTATCCGTACGGCTCAACAATGCGGTTAAACTGTGCAACGCGCTCCGGATCGTACGTGCCGGTGTCATCCTTGAGCGGGAAAATGCCGGAACCCTCGCCCGTTCCCACAACCTTGCGCCCGCTCAGCTTCCAGTGCACATAGCCCGCCAGTGTCGTCAGATGATCTATCTTTGCCACGTGGCTTTCCTGGTTCAGGATCGCCTGATACAGGTGCGCAATTGTCCAGCGCTGCGGCACATTAAAGCTGAACGCCTCGGTCAGCTTTTCGGCAGCCGGTCCGGTAATGGCATTGCGCCAGGTCCTGAACTCAGCCAGCTGATTCCCATCTGCATCAAACGGCAGATATCCGTGCATCATGGCCGAAATGCCGATGCCCGCCAGCTTCCTGATCTTAACGCCGTACTTTTTCTCAGCATCCCTGCACATATCCGCATAGGCATCCTGAATGCCTGTCCAGACATCGTCCAGATGGTATGTCCAGATTCCGTTCTCCAGACGGTTTTCCCACGCATGGCTGCCGCCTGCAATCGGCTCATGGTTGCCATCAATCAGGACAGCCTTGATTCTGGTTGAGCCAAACTCAATACCAACAATGCCTTCGCCGGCTTCAATGATCCGTTTTGCTTCCTGGTCCATATCAATCTCCTCCTTATCATCGAGAAAAGAAACTCAGATTTTTGGGTTGTCTACATTATATGTGAAAAGCGCATACCCTGCAAGCACATTCCATGAACATCTCACTAAAAATCACCGGAGAAACATACCTTTCGACTGTGCGTTTCCCAATCCTGACTTTCCAAATAGGAAAAGCCCATCAGGTCACAGGCCTGACGGGCGTATAAAAGATGTATTACTTGATCGTAATTCCCTTCATAATCTCGGCTGCAAATGCCTGATCCTCATCGGTCAGATCTTTGAAATGCTCCTCAAAGTGAGCCTGAATCAGTTCCATCTCGACGTTCTCAATGACCGTCATGGCGCTACGGATAGCGGGCGTTCCGACAGCCACATACACGGTGCCATCCTCGAGTTCCTGTGTCTCGACGGTATACTCACCTTCTTCATACTGCTCGGCCATATAGTCGATCAGAATCTGGCGCTGCGTCTCTGTGGCGTCCTTGAGATTGGCGTGAAGTGCAACATCCGCAGGATACACGTCGATGGATACCGGTGCCACTCCATTACGGCTCACAATGCCGATATAACCGTCGTTAACATCATTCTGAATCACATTCAGGTCGACCGGTTCAGCAGTCGTCAGGGTAATTACGACCGTCTGCTCAACTACCTCACCTTTTTCATTCTCTTCTGTGAATGTATGCTGCCAGAGAACGATGGAGTTCTCCTCGGCCAGTGCAGCAAAACAGCTGAGCGCAAAAACAGCGCAAAGCACTAAAATCAGTTTATTCATGATGAATTCTCCTTACACTAGTTTTCTGTCAGAATCCGTCCATGCCTCAGATGCGAAGCAGCAGGATTTTCATGATAAAGCCAACCTCACCGGTAGACTCATCTATGACCTGACACCATGTGTTATTCTCAGCTATAACCCGAAGCTGCGCACCATAGTAGTAAATCCGGCGAACCGGAGAACTCTTGCTCGCCTCCCACCGCATATTCACATAGGTATTCTGTGGATTGACGATGACATAATAGTTCGTATTCTGAAAGTCCGAATAGATTGCAGTACTCGTGGCAGCAGAGCTGTTATTGTTTGGCTGTGCAGAACCCGGCTTGTTACGGCTGATGTATTTGGACGAAATATATCCATCTCCATAGCTGCCCCAGACGATCATTGCCCAGCCACCGGATATCGACTCAACCTCTACCGTGTCACCGCGGGTAACATGTCCGATGATTTCCTCATCCGTTCCGGGGCCAATGCGCACCCGTACATTATTTCCCGTCACATAATACCGTGTTGCAGATGCAACCGCGCAGACTGACACCAGCAATACTGCGGCCAGCAGCATCGTCGCCAATTTCTTGGTCATGTTCAAATCCTCCTATGAATTCTGATTATCTTGAAAAAACAGTTCCCGCCCCCAGCGTTCCCTGTTTGATCACCACTCATATGACTCCCCCGCCCTCCGGCGGTCCATGTCATCCGGCCATAAGCCTCAACAAATAACACCGATGTTTCTCAAGGACTGTCACTGTGCGGCAGACCAGCTTCATTCATTATAGGCTCAATTCATCCAAATGTCTTCACGGATTCAGGATTGATGAAATCGTTTCTTACAAGTATTTTAAAATGCGCTGGAGCCGTTTATTCAGTTCAGGCCGAATGCCATCCTCTGGAACTGATTTCAAAAAATCCTGTAAACTCGGAGCGATCTGTTTCAGCTCAGACTTTGACATCCCCTCAAGTCTATCCAGTAATTCGGAAAGTACTGCCTCTATACCAGGGTTGTACCCCTCAGCGTCTGTTTGATTCAACTTTTCCAGCGACTCGATATACTCATCCAGCACATCCATTTCTGCAAATTCATCTTCATCAAGTTCAATATCGAGCGTCTCACACAGATCAGACAGGAGATACTTTGTCCGGATTCCCCGGCATATAATCTTTTCAGGGATCAGTTTTGCCTGCTGAATCAGCACTTTCAAGACAAATTTACTGAGCATCTTCCCCCAGGCAATCTCCTTATCCTCATTCGGATCACTATTGACAACCGGTTCAAAAATGTGTTCCGGTTTCTCGAAGGCAGAATACAGCATCTCACCGAAAAAGAAGGCCTCTCGTTCATCATCCCATTCAGTCAGCGGTCCCAGGCGAAGTTCGGCGTACATCGTTCCCACTTTGGGAAGCTTCCTCAGTCTTGCAATCATGGTTTCGTTTTCAAAAAGGATTCTCGGAATAAACTTCATGGAATCAATGTCTGGCAACGTAACCTCAGATTCCATCCACTTTCCATTCTGTTTGACAAAGTAAGGAGCCTTTCTCACGCCATAGTAATTAATGGAATTGAGTCCCCTGTAATTCCCGCGATGAAGATCTCCATACATGAGAACAACATCCATCGCCTCCTCAAGAATCATAAGGCGTGTTTCGTCCTTTAACGTAAACGGCTGATAGCCCGGGCGGAAATCAACAAAAGATGGAATATCCTTGTAACCCGTGAGTGACTCATCAAAGGTTTCAGCATATTTGTACGCACAATCCAACTGATCCTCAAACGCATCATCCTCAGACTCAAAAGAAAGCTGCACACACTCCTGACCCGCCAAAATGTAAGACTCATTTGACGGTCCATAATCATCAATGCCGGCCATCATGTCATAAAGGCTCTGAATACCCCTATCTCCGATGTAGGCGCCCACAGCAAGATGTTCGCCTAACCGCCCCATAAAATTGACATATACGTTCTCGTTGTTAACAGTTGACCGAAAAGCAATGACACGATCATCCGAAACACCTTTCCAAGGTGCAACATCGTAGATATTAAACGCTTTCCGATACAAACGTGCCGGGTACTCCATAGAATCCCTCCTTTTTCTGTTTCCTGCCATTTCATATCAGAAAACGGGCAGGACAATCTGTTGTCAAGTTTATCAACTGCTGTGCTTTCCGTCAAGTCTTATTTGCGATATTCCCGATTGGACTCATCTCTGTTTTCTCAAGATGAGGCTTGTACTTTCAAAGCAGCATGGCTATAATGAGCATACCTGTCAGGAACATCACATAACAAATATCCCGAAAGGACGATCTGCTTGAGCAATAACAGGACCTATTCGCTCTATCTGTTCTACGCACTCAACTTTCTTGCTGTCGGTATGACCACGTTCGCCTCAAAGTTCTATGGCGAAATCGGGCTTACGGACGGCCAGATCGGCATAATATCCGCGCTTTCCGCCTTTGTGGCACTCTTTGCACAGCCCCTCTGGGGCATGCTGGCAGACAGAATGCATTACATGCGCAGCGCGCTGATCATTGGGCTTATTTGCGCCGGAATCACCTGCTTTCTGGTGCTCCCCGCAGTGGGGGCCTTTCTCCCTTTGCTGGCCGTAATCACGCTGTACAACACCTTCTACCTGCCTGCCATGCCGGTCAGCAATGCCATATCCATTGAATACACATCAAGGCACAATCTACCTTTCGGCCCGATCCGGATGACCGGAACCATTGGATACCAGATCAGCATCCTCATTACCGGTTTCCTGCTGATTCATTCCCTGAGGCCGCTGTATCCCATGCTGGGTGTCGTCCTGATCGTCGCCGGCCTCAGCGCATATCTCATGCCGCCCGTCAAGGGAGAACAGCATAAGGAGGCGCCTGTCTCCCTCAGCATCATCCTCAGAGACCGACCATTGCTGCTGCTTTTTCTGCTGGCTTTTCTGGCCAGTATCGGTCACCAGTTCAACCTTTCATTTTTCTCAAAGTTTCTGGGCGACCTCGGCATGGACAACACAACAACCGGCATCATCTCAACGCTGTCTGTGATCTTTGAAGTCCCCTTTCTGCTGTTTGGTGACCGGATTGCCCGCAGATTCACCATCTGGACCTGGATGTCCATAGGCCTTGCCATCGGCGCCATCCGTTTTCTGCTCCTCTCCGTTGTCCATTCGCCGATCTCCATCATCATCACGCAGTCTTTGTCGATAGCCCATCTGGCCTGTTTTGAATTCATCCCCTTTATGTATCTCGGCCGCCGCACGCAGAAAGAACTGCTCAGCAGTGTTCAAAGCCTCTACACAACCATAACCTTCGGGCTCTCACGTATCGTAGGCACTCTCTTTGGCGGTTTCATCGCAGATGCATCCGGTATTGCACCGGTCTACCGCTATTGCGGCCTGATCCTGCTTGCGGCACTCATCGTGTTCTACATCCCGATGCGAAAAACCGGTGCGCTTGAAAAGCAAGGACAAACTTAAAAGGGTTTCTGAACTGGCATCACGGTTCAACGAGAACCTGTCTCAGCTGCTGAGTTAACCAGCCAGGCTGGATGTATATGGGGCCTGGTGGCACGAGGAAACGAATTTACTAACTCATACCCGCGCCTGTTCTCAAAATTGTAGTCAGGAACATGCAAGCCCTTAAATATACCTTTTTTCAGTTTCTTTTCTTCAGTTATGTGTTAGTAGACAGACGGTCTCCACGTGGCTGGAGAAAATGATTTCACTTAATCATTTTCTCTACCTGTTCTCATAATCGGAGAAAGAAACATATCCACCGCTTGAGTGTTCTCAAAAATGCGGTCGGTGACATATCCACCGATAGAAGAAAATCCCTCTATTCATCAGTATTATCATCATCTGCATTCTCAATCACGATATGTTCCGCCCAATCTTCTGCTTCCGGGAATGCTTTTTGAATTTCATCCGGGAGTTCCTGTGTAAATCGGTATTCCGAAACACCTATTGGCTTCGCCATATCCTTCAGTGCAAATTCAGCTACCGTTCTATTCTTGTCCCGACACAGGATTAGGCCCATCGAGGGATTGTCAATCTCCGTTTTCAGTTTCTCATCAACAAGAGACAGATAGAAATTCATCTTTCCTGCATACTCAGGGATAAATTTCTTGGTCTTTAGATCCACAACCACATAACAATGCAGGATGGTATTGTAGAACAGGATATCAAGTGCAAACTCGTCCTTCCCAAGAGTCAAAGGATTCTGGATTGCCAGCTCACTCTGTGCTGATGGAAGCAGCTTGTCAAAGTTCTGTAGTTTCTTTCCCTGTTCACGATCGATCAGCCCGGTTGCGATTTGATGCTCCAGCACCGAAACGGACCATCCATTTTTAATTGCCTTTACTCCGTACCAGTAGCGTTCTCCATGCTTTTCAATGTTTCGATAAGTACAAGGTTATGAGACCATGGCAATTTTGCAGACACCGTCTGCAAAAAGTTTCAGAAAGATCGCATCTCGTTTCGTTTTAGATCCATAATCTAGGATTTTACAAACTAAAAATCGCCTCCGAAGATGCCATTCGGCAGAATAGCATCTTCGGTTTAAATGGCTATTTTTCGT
>JAFSZW010000207.1 GCA_017458865.1 Clostridia bacterium | reverse complement strand
GCGCTCAGCGTTCCAGTCTGAGCGTCTTCACCTCAAAGGTGTGGAAATCCAGCGGAACACTGCCCTCTGAAACCGGCAGTTCCACCTGTCTGTTCTCCAGCATGTCACAGGCCCAGACCTTTCTGGCCGGAACGTGAATGTTCAGATGGCAGGCCGTTGCCGCCCGTTTGCCCTCATACAGACGCAGGATGAGATCACCGCTGCCATCCTCTGCCGGCTTCACGGTATCGATGAATACATTCGGCGCATCCAGGTCAAATGCGCTGAACGGTTCGCAGGAACCGCTGCAGGTGACCATGGGCACATTCAGTGCATACGCCTCCCGCACGACATCGCTGTCCATAAAGCTGCCTTCCCAGGCGGTAAAGGCATAAGTAAAGGTATGCCGGCCATTATCCGCCCGCATCTCAGGCGACGCCGCCGCACGCAGGAGCGTCAGCTGGAGCGCATTGCCGTTCATGCTGATTCCGTACTTGCAGTCATTCAGCACGGCCGCGCCATGGCTCTGGTCGCACAGGGCACTGTAACGCTGATTGCACACTTCAAAGCGGTCCGAATCATACAGGCGGGAACGATGTGTCGGGCGCATCATATAGCCGAACTGAATCTCATTGATGCCCTCCGTGGCCTGTACCGCCACCGGGAATTCCACCTTCATCAGGCGATGCAGCTCATGCCAGTCCACCTCGGTCACAAAGTCAAGCCGGCGGCTTCCGGCATCCAGTACGATGTCCTGTTCAAAGGTCGAATTCAGGACTTTGCGTGCCAGATGAATCACCGCGCGCAGACCGGATTCCTGCCGGACCGTCAGCGTCACCGGCTCCTCAATCTCCACCGGCTGCAGGATATAGTTGGAATCGATGTCCCAGGCATCAAACAGCCGCGGAACGTCCTTATACATGAGCAGCCGGTTCATGGCGCCGGCAGCAAATTCACGGCCCGTCTTCCGGTCAACAAAGGAAATCACCTCGCCGCGGCTGTTCAGTGCTGCCCGGACAAATTCATTTTCAATCACGGCACCACCCTCAGTCAGGCAGGCGCGCGCACCCTGTGTCGCTGTACACTGGCAGGGCTTCAGGCTGACTGCACCGCAGGCAGGGACCCTCACCAGGACCAGTGCGCCATCCTCCGCCGGCTGTGCCGGGAACTGCGTGCCGTCCTCTGTCTGAGCTCCCTGGGCATATGCCGCAGGCAGCCGGACCAGACCTGTACGCGGGAATGACAGCGAGTTAAATACCGTCACCCCATCCCCCTGCACCAGTGCCTGAATTGCGCCATCCCTTACCGCCTCTGCCTCAGAGATGATCTGGCGGTGATCCCGGCGGGCATCCTCGTACACTCGGGCGATGGATGAGCCCGGCAGAATATCATGAAACTGATTCAGCAGCAGTTTCTTCCAGGCTGCATCCATTCGTGCCAGCGGATATTCCGCCTGTTTGAGCATGGCCATGCTGCCCCACATTTCGGCCTCACGCAGTGCCAGCTCCGCCCGGCGATTCCCCTTCTTGATGGCTGCCTGCGAGGTGAACACGCCGCGGTGTGCGGAGAAATACAGTTCCCCGACATAGGTATGCCTGGGGCCGCCCTGTGCCTCCATATCCTCAAAGAACTGAACCGGTCCCTCGATTTTGACGCGGGGCATGCCCTCCAGGTCATGTTCACGCATGAGGTATTCTATATGATCGCGGGTCGGACCGCCGCCGCCGTCCCCATAGCCAAAGGGCAGCAAAAACGCCTCAAGGCCCCTCTTTTCAACGCGCTTTTTCCACGTCTCACAGATTTCCTCAGGATCCGTGCGATAGGTATAGCTGGTGGGCAGGAACGAATCAATTTGGGATCCATCCGCACCCTGCCAGGTGAAATAGTGGTACGGGAACTGATCCCCCTCATTGTATGACCAGAAAATCTTCTGGGTAACCAGGTATTTGACCCCCGTACCGTTCAGAATCTGGGGCAGTGCCGCAGAATAGCCGAATGTATCCGGCAGCCACAGCACCACGGAATCCACGCCAAATACATCCCTGAAATAGCGCTTGCCATGGAGAACCTGACGAACCAGAGATTCACCGCTGGTCATGTTTGTATCCGGCTCAACCCACATGGCGCCCTCAGGAATCCAGCGTCCTTCCTTTGCCGCTGCCCGGATGCGTTCAAACAGTTCAGGATAATGTTCCCGGCACATTTCATATGCTGCCGGCTGGCTCTGCAGGTACTTATACTCCGGGTATTCCTCCAGCAGGCGCAGCTGCTGCGCAAAGGTGCGGCTGGTTTTCCGATGCGTCTCCGCCATGGGCCACAGCCAGGCGAGATCCAGATGTGCGTTTCCGATGGCGTAAAACACCGGCATCGTCGACCCGTTAACGGCCTCAAGCACCGGTTTCAGCACATCCCGTGCCGCACGGTCTGTGGTCACACGTCCCTCCATCGGCTGCTCAAAATCAATCACCAGCGATGCCCGTTCCAGCGCCTCTGCCACATGATCCGCACGCAGGCTTTCCTGATCCAGCTGATCCCCCAGCAACAACAGGGTATTCATGTCCATGTACAGCTGGTAAGCCTCCTCATTCCAGATGCCATAGGTCATGTTCCCCAGTACTGCACGCTCACCTTCCGTCTTCGGGTCCGTAAAAGCTCCCGGCAATACCGGACCCGTGGCACAGGCCGCCACCGGACTCTCCGGATAGAAGTGGCCCGCATACGCCTCAATCAGGAGATCATACGCACGGCCTGCCTCGCCGCAGTCCGTGAGGAAATTGTCTACAATGTAATGATGCGGCACCTGAACCCACTCAGCCCGCCGGGTTCCGAAAGACTTTCCATCCACAAACACCGTGGACTCGCCGCCCGTCTGAAGATCCATGGCAATCCGGCATCCCTGCGCCTCGTCCGGCAGCACAATGCGGCTTCTCATCCAGCAGTATTCCCATGTATGTCCCCATTTCGGTCCCTGCGGCATGGGGGTATATCTGCCCTGCTCCGCCTCCTGCGGTGTCAGGTGATCCATTGTCAGAAACGATTCGACTTCAATTTTGCCCAGCGGCACATAGAGATCATGCCTGAGCGTCTCCATCCAGTGCCTCAGTCTGTGCTGCCACTCTGAATGCATGAACTTCATGATTTTTCCTCCCATTTCATCCGAATGATTTTTGCTCAACAAACACACAACGGCGGTTGAGGCCTTGCCCCGAATGATATCACAGCCGGTTCATCTCCATCAACCCCAAATCCCGGAAACAGACAGTCCCCTTCAATGATTGATTAACGCTCTTTTTTATCCTGTCTATCGCTCACTTCTGTCCGGCAGAAAGAAAAGGCAGAAAGAAAGCGCAGAATGAAAACCTCACGTTATCACATTCACAAATTGATTTCCTTCCGCATTATACACAAAATATTGTAAAGTGGATTAACATCGTCCCTGTTTTGATTGAAACTTTGAGCAGATGCAATATCGTGATTCTTTCAGTTGTAAATTAGGTTAAAGACAAATCGGCAATATCTGACGGTAATATTAACCACAGCTCACGAAGCAGGCTTGATTGATACTGCATTGCTTTGTCCGACACGAGCAGCAAATTATTGGCAATGTCGAAAAAACAGTTTGCCGCACGGAAAGGCGTTGATTTCCCAACGGCTGAGACAGACCAGGAATGCCTAAATGAAGAAGAAAAAAAGCTGTCAAACGAACAAACATACGATGCCGCCCTTGCCTCAATGCTCTCCAAGCTGAAAAACTACATTATTCCTCTTATCAATGAAGTATTTGGGAAAAAATATACAGACCGGGCCGAAGTTGTCCTCCGTAACAACAAGCATGTCATCCATCGTACTGACGGCACTTTGGCAAGAAGGGATTCTGATTCTGTTATTGACCTTTTTGAAAATCCGACCCTGAAAATATCTAAGTCTTATCTTTTCGAATGCGAAGCATGGTATGATAAGACAATCGTTGTGCGTATCAACGAATATGATACATCCGTGACAATTGAAAATGCTCAGTTGACAGACGAAGGAGTTATTCTGACACATCCACACTCTGCAATCATTTTTCTTCACCCGAACAAAAACATCCCCCAAAAAATGAAGATCACACATCGTGGACCCTGCGGCGAGGAAATGTCGTATTATGTTTCCACTCTGCAGATAAAGGATTATTCAGCTGACGACATTTTCAGAAAAAAGTTGTACATTCTCCTTCCGTTTCATCTGTTCAGATACGCCAACGAACTTAAAGAAATAGAAAATGATGAAACCAGAAGAAAAGAACTTAGCGAAACATTGATTGATATCAACAAGAGACTGGAAGCTGCGAAAAAACAGGGCGATATCGGTGAATACCAAATGAGGCTGATACAGGAATTACTGTTGCGTGTTTCTGATCGTCTGCTTGCTGGTTTCAGACTATTAAAAAGGAGGTCGATTCGATTATGAGTCGTGTCATGTTGCGAACAAAAGCAGATGTAATTTTTGAGCAAGGCGAAGAGAAAGGACGTGAGCAAGGACGTGAGGAAGGACAAAAAGATGTTTTTAATCTTTTAAGTTTTCTGGCCCATAATGGTAAAACAGATGATGTGCTTAAAGCTTCTTTAAATCAACAATACATGGATGAACTGCTTGCAAAGTTTAAAAGCGGAGAGCTTGCAGCAGCATGTACCTAATCATGTTCGCCTTTATTTCAGCTTATCATTGTCAGATTGAAAATTAATAAGCAACGCAATGACCCATTTCCGGATAAATGGCATAAAAGAGGCAGACAGGAAATCCTGTCTGCCTCCTTTTTTATCTCTGTCAGGCATCTGCCTCCTCAGACTGTAATGCGTCATATCCTTCCTCACCGGTTCGGACACGCACGACGTTTTCCACATCCGTGACAAAGATTTTCCCGTCTCCGATATGGCCGGTATACAGAACCTGCCTGGCCGTTTCAACCACCTGCTGTACAGGCACCTTGCTGACAACAATATCTACCTGAACCTTTGGCAGAAGCGTCACCTCAACCGGTGTGCCGCGATAGTACTCCGGTTTGCCTTTCTGTGCACCATACCCCATCACGTTTGTCACCGTCATGCCGGTTATTCCGATCCGGTTCATGGCTGTCTTCAGGCTTTCCAGACTTCCCGGGCGGCAGATGATACGAACATTGGTATAGACAGACGCATCCATCGCCTTCTCTTTTTTCACACGCTGCTGCGGCCCGTCCGGTGTCGGAGCGGCGGCCGGCGCCGGGACGGTCTGCATCTCCGGACTGCTGTCTGCCATGATCATGAAACCGGCATAGGCCGCATGCAGGCCATGTTCGGAACGATCAAGACCCATGATCTCATCCTCCGGAGCCGCACGCAGACCAATTGTCGCCCGAATGATCAGGAATACGATGGAGATAACCACACCTGTCCAGAGAATGACTGAACCGACACCCAGAAGCTGCACCCCCAGGAAGGTAAGGCCGCCGCCATAGAATACCCCTTTCATGGTCGAAACACCGGTTGCAAACAGTCCCGTCAGAATCGTTCCCAGTGCACCGCAGACGCCGTGTACGGAGATCGCCCCCACCGGATCATCGATCTTCAGCACCTTGTCAAAAAGTTCCACCGACAGAACCACCGCAAAGCCGCAGCAGATGCCAATCACCGCCGCACCAAAAGGATTTACCGCATCACATCCGGCCGTAAGTCCCACCAGTCCGGCCAGAGAGGCGTTAAACGTCATGGAAACATCCGGCTTGCCATAGCGAATCCAGGTGAAAACCATGGTTACCAGGGTTGCCAGAGCCGCCGCGAGATTGGTGTTAAAGAAGACCAGTCCGGCGCTGGTCAGCAGTGCATCGCTGTCCATTCCAACCGTACTTGCCCCATTGAAGCCGAACCAGCAAAACCACAGAATGAAGACACCCAGTGCTGCAATGGAAAGGTTGTGCCCCAGAATTGCCCGAGGCTTTCCATCCTTCCTGTACTTGCCAATACGCGGTCCCAGGATTTTCGCCCCGACCATGGCACATACACCGCCCACCATATGCACGCAGGTGGAACCGGCAAAATCGTGGAAACCCATTTCCGCCAGCCAGCCGCCGCCCCAGATCCAGTGTCCGGAAATGGGATAGATAAACAGCGAAATCGCCGCGGAATAGACGCAGTACGCGGAAAACTTCGTGCGCTCCGCCATGGCACCGGAAACGATGGTGGCACTGGTCGCACAGAAGACCGTCTGAAAAATGGCGTAGGCCCACAGCGGAACACCGGACGGCAGAATGTGGGAATAATCCCTCATGATAAACGGATCAATCCACCCCAGTGCCGCCGAGCCGGCGCCAAACATGAGGCCGAAACCGAAAAGCCAGTAAAGCGGCGTTCCGATACAGAAGTCCATCAGGTTTTTCATCAGAATGTTGCCCGTATTTTTTGCCCGGGTAAACCCCGCCTCGCACATGGCAAACCCGGCCTGCATAAAGAAGACCAGTGCTGCCCCCAGCAAAACCCAGATCGTGTTTACCGCAGAAAACGTCATAAAGATCCCTTTCCTTTCTCCAATGAAATATAAAGCGGCACAAGGGCATGCACGCCCTTGTGCCGCTTTGCTGGTTTCACCTGATTGCTCAGGACAAATCCCTTATTCAGTTATATCCCGCTGGCTCCATAGTTGCTGAGCACCCTCGCAGATGGATCATCCACATCACAGCCTGGCCAGTTTTTGTTTGGCATCCAGAAATCCGGTATCATCCGCGCCTGACCGGGATAGAACTGCTCAAACAGTTCCCGGTAAAGCAGGCTTTCCTTGGTAAAGGGCGGACAGTAGTCATACCCGGACGCCTTTTCCATCCACTCATCCCCATACGTGCGCTCCGCCAGTGCCTTGAGATCTGCCACCATGGAATGACCGACCGCGTCTGAAAAAGCCGCTTTCTGCCGCCACAGAATGGCATCCGGCAGGATCCCGTCATCGGCAAATGCCCTGCGGATCAGATACTTGCCCATGTTGTGACGGTTCATCTTGAGTTCCGGATCAATGCTCATGGCATATCGGACAAACTTGAGATCACCGAAAGGAACCCGGGCCTCCAGACTGTTTACTGAAATGCACCGGTCCGCACGCAGGACATCATACACATGCAGCTCCCGGATCCGCTTTTCCGCCTCTTCCTGAAACTCCGCCGCCCCCGGGGCAAAGTCCGTGTACTTGTATCCGAACAGTTCATCACTGATTTCACCGGTCAGAAGCACCCGGATATCTGTGTGTTCATGAATATACCGGCATACCAGATACATCCCGATGCTGGCCCGGATCGTCGTAATATCCCAGGTTCCCAGCAGTTCAACCACTGCCGGCAGTGCGGCAAGCACATCCTTTTCTGAAATGATGACCTCTGTATGTTCCGCGTCAATATAGTCTGCCACCATCCGTGCGTATTTCAGATCAATGGCATCCACATCCATACCGATGGCGAAAGTCCGAATGGGTTTTCCCAGAATCCTGGCCGCAATGGCACACACCAGGGAGGAATCCAGTCCGCCGGAGAGCAGAAACCCGATGGGCGCATCTGCATCCAGCCGCTTTTCCACGCCGTCAATGAGCAGCCTGCGCAGTTTCCGGCAGATGTGTTCCTCCTCCCGCATCGTAAACTGATCCACATGGGCCGGATCCGCATACTGAACAAATTCCCCGTTCACCCAGTAGTATCCCGGCGGGAACGGCCGTATTTCCTCACAGAGCCCCAGCAGGTTTTTCGGCTCGGAGGCAAATGCCATGCCGCCATCTGCCTGAACGCCGTAGTACAGCGGGCGAATCCCG
>JAFSZW010000206.1 GCA_017458865.1 Clostridia bacterium | reverse complement strand
GCCAGACCGTACTGCCAGCAGTCAAGGTTTGCACCGGCGGCGCCGGCATCAAAGGCCAAGCTGCTCATCCCGTGCTGGCTTTCCGGATACACCCGATCCTCGTAGATGTGAGCGGGCCCACCGGTACACAGCAGAATGTTGGCGCAGGCGATGCGCGCAAACCGGTTTTCATCCGGCAGATAAACGTGGAGCGCACAGACGCCGCCGGGGCCGGTTTCAATGTGGGAGGCAAGTGCCCGGAGCACCGGGACATGCCGCGAATTGACAGAGGCCTCAAGTGCCTCCGTCATCTGTTTGCTCGTCAGGGGGCCGACAGATGTGGCCCGGCGCCTTTTATCATGGTCTGTCTGGTAGCCGACATACTCGCCGTAGTCATTCGTCGGGAACGGTACACCCAGGCGGCAGAGCTTGAGGAAGCTTTCTGCAGAACCGGCAGCCTCGCACAGCGCGGTATCCGCATGAACATCCGGATAGGTCAGCGTGCGGGCAAGTTCCCCTACGCTGTCCGGCTCATCCCCGGCAAGGGACAGCTTGTAGTAGGTCTGCTTGTCGCTCCCGGTATTCCGGGATGTACCGGCATTCATATCCTCCGTCACCAGAAGGAGGCTGGTTTCACCGAGAGCGGCAAGCGTGTCTGCTGCATTCAGTCCGGCACATCCGGACCCGATGACAATGGTTCTCACCTGCTTTGGAATGGACTGCATATCCGCCGCCTCCTTGGGTTCAGGATAGAGATAAGGCACATCTCCACCGAAAGCTCGCCGCCAGGCTGCAACTGAGCATATGTCAGTTGAGGAGATGAGCATAGACGCCGAAATGCCGATTGGCCTGTATCGAATCACAGCCGGCGAAGTGAGAAACCGCCGTCCGCATTGAGGACCTGACCGGCAGAATAGTCGAGCAGGCCGCTTGCGCAGGCCAGCACCATCCGGGCAACGTCCTCGGGCTTGCCAAAGCGTGGGACGGGCAGCAGACCATCGTCTATCATGGCCGGATATTTACCGTGTACGACTGAGGTCATGTCCGTATCAATGATGCCGGGACGGATTTCAAATACCGGAATCCCCTCGCCGGCAAGCCGGTCCGCAAGCAGCTGAGTAACCATGGCAACGCCAGCCTTGCTGATGCAGTACTCACCGCGGGAGGTGCTCGAGGTATAGGCGCTGATTGAGCCGATGTTGACAATTCTCGGCTGCCAGTCCGGGACAGTTTCCCGCTCCCGGATCATCTCGCGGGCAAAGCGCTGGCACATGAAGAAGGTGCCTTTAAGATTTATGCCCATTACCCTGTCGAGGCTTTCCTCTGTCATATCAAGAATATCCATGCGTTTGAGCGGTGCTACGCCGGCATTGTTGACCAGGAGGTCAATGCGCCCGAAGCGCTCAAGCATCGTCCTGAGCGCATGTTCGCGGGATTCGGGGACAGAGATGTCAAGCTGCATGTACGGCAGGTCATCTGCCAGATTGGCCGGGCGATCCTTGCCGGTCCCGGAATAGATACAGCAGTATCCGGATGCTGTCAGGAGATCCGCAATCCCCCGGCCTATGCCTCTGGTGGATCCGGTTACGAGTGCGACCTTTTTCATAGCCTGTATACCTCTCTGTCACGGACGACACAGCCGGCAGGTGTGCCCTGCCTGAGCAGCTGAGCGCATCCGCCGCAGGTGACGCAAATCTGTTTTGGATTGAGTGTCCCGTTCGCCCGGAGATCCTGAATAAATGACGGATAGGCAAAAGCCATCCGGCCAAAGCCGGCCATGGCACAGGATTTGGATTGGACCATACCGGCTGCCAGGTTTCCGGCAAACTGCCGCGGATAGGTAAATGCACTGCCAAGCACGGGCAGATCCGGACAGGCATTTGTGATATCGCGGATGCCCTGCATCATGCGGGAAATGCCGGTCAGGGGATGCTCATCCGGTATGTATGCGCCGTGATCATACGGACGGTTGACGTGGGGATTCTTGTAGGGATTGCCCATCGTGATGTTGATGAGCGGGATATGATACTGTTCCCGGAGTTCATGGATTAGACGGATGGGCTCGGTCAGGTCCGGGGTGAGCCCGCTCTTTTCAGTGACGCCAAACCCGTATGGATACGGGAAGCCGTCATAGACATTGAGCCGGCTGGTCAGAAAAAAGCGATTTGCTGTAATAGCGCCTGCTGCTGCGGCATAGCAGTTCTTGAGAAAACGCGTCCGGTTTTCATAGGAACCGCCGTACAGACCCGGCCTGGTATAGGCAGATAGCAGCTCACAGGCCAGATAACGGTGGCAGGCTTTCACATCAAGGCCGTCAAACCCGGCAAGCTGCGCGAGTTTTGCGGCATTCGCATAGGCATCCTCAAAGGACTTGTGTTCATCATCGCTGATGACGCAGGCATCATCAAGCGGTTCAGGCTCAAGCGGCGGGCAGTGATACGCGATCCTCGGTTCCGGAACACCGGTCGGTTTTGAATAACGACCGGAATTTGTGGCCTGCATGACGATAACCGGACAAGAGCCGCAGGCTTTCATGGAGATTTCGCGGATTTCATCCAGGAGCCGCCGGTAATTCCCGACGTTCTGCTCTGTCAGCTGCAGCTGGTGCGCAGATGCCCGAACCTCCGGCTTGGTTGCAACTGCCTCAAACCAGATGAGACCGGGACCACCCATAGCGAAGCGGTGATAACGCCGCACAGTGAGCGGGCCGGGGGTTCCATCCGGCAGGCCATCTGTCCCCTCCATTGGCTGGATGGCAATCCGGTTGGGCGCAGATAAATCCCCAAGCGGAAGGGGCTCAAAGAGCGGCCCCATGTCCTCGGACAGCGGCAGAAATGCAGACAGCACTGCTGCCTCCGCTTTCAGTTCATCCAGCGTTCGGTAGTGAAACGGTACATGTCCCATAGGTTCCTCCAAGCGTCCGGTATGTCCGGACCGACAGATTGTCTCATGGAACCGCAATGCGTTACATGAGACTGGACGGGTTGATCTGGCAGAGAACAGCGACATTTTCGATGGGAATACCGGAAATCTCGCTCATCTTCCCCACCGCTTCCTCGCATACGGGAATGTCTATGATGCCAAGCAGGACCTCCCAGCGGAACTTGTCCTTGATGCGGTAGATCGGACAGGGCATGACACGCAGATATACGATGTATTTCTGCAGGTACTGGCGCCTGTCAAAGAATGCCTGGATGAGGTCAAAGCCCGACTGTGCGGATACGTGTACTTTCTCCTCATCAAGGGACTCATAGATGTTCCGCACGATGACGGTAAACGGCGGATACTTGATCTGCCGCCGGCGGGCCATCTCCGCCTCAAAGAATGCCCTGTAGTCCTGCCGGCTGGCGGACTGGATGGCATAGTGTTCAGGCGTATAGGTCTGCAGGAAGACCTCACCCTTTGCATCTGCGCGGCCGGCGCGGCCCGCCACCTGCGTCAGGAGCTGGAACGTCTTCTCCGCTGACCGGTAATCCGGCAGATTCAGCATGGCATCTGCCGCGACAATGCCGACCATGGTGACATCCGGGAAATCGAGGCCTTTGGCGATCATCTGCGTGCCGATAAGGACCTGGGCTTCCTTGCGCTGGAAACGCCGAAGCAAAATGGCATGTGCGTCTTTCTGCTGCGTCGTATCATTGTCCATCCGGAGCGTGGTCACGTTTGGAAAGAGTTTGTGCATCTCATCTTCCACGCGCTGCGTCCCGATGCCAAAGTATTTGATATGCGTGCTGCCGCATTTGGGGCACGTTTCAGGAACAGGCGCTTCCTGCCCGCAGTAATGACAGCGCAGCGTGTTGCCAACGCTGTGGTACGTCATGCTGACATCGCAATGCTCGCAGTGGACGACATATCCGCAGTTCCGGCAGGAAACAAAGGTCGCAAATCCGCGCCGGTTGACAAACAGAATGGCCTGTTTTCCGCTCTCAATGCAGTGCGTAAGGCCGGTGAGCATCTGAGCCGAAAATACGGATTTGTTGCCCATTGTCAGCTCCCGGCGCATGTCAATGATATGGACATCCGGAAGCGGGCGGCCGTGCACACGCTGAGGCATTTCAAGGAGTGTGTAGTCGCCCCGTCCTGCCATGGCAAAGGACCGCATGCTGGGCGTCGCACTGGCCAGGAGCAGCACGGCATTGCTGCTGATGCAGCGCTGCTGGCCGACAACCCTGGCGTCATACTGCGGTGTGGTATCCGAGTTGTAAGACTGCTCGTGTTCCTCGTCGATGATGATGAGGCCAATATTGGTCAGCGGCGCAAAGATGGCAGAGCGCGCCCCGATGACCACATGCACCTCGCCCCGCCGGATGCGGCGCCACTCATCAAAGCGCTCGCCGGCTGACAGCCTTGAGTGCAATACGGCAGCATCCTCGCCGAAACGGGAGCGGAACCAGGCGACCATCTGCGGCGTCAGCGCGATCTCAGGCACCAGGACAATGGCCGTCTTGCCAAGGCGAGCAGTATGGCGGACCGCACGGATAAAGACCTCCGTCTTTCCGGAACCGGTAACGCCGTACAGCAGGAACTGGCCGCTGCCTTTGTCAATGGCCGGCAGAATCTGCGAAAGTACCGTTTCCTGCTGTTCTGTCAGGACCGGATCCTTCTCTGAGAGCGCCTCAATTTCATTGTATGGCTTTCTCTGCAGCTCGCGGGTATAGATTTCAATTGCGCCGGCGGTGTCAAGCGCGCGCAGCGCATCCCGGCAGTTGCCAAGACGGTTGCACAGCTCGCTGACCAGGAGTTCATGCCCTTCTGCCCCGTTCAGTTCCTCAAGAATCGCATACCGGCGCGGCGCCCGTTTCTGTCTGGCGAGTCCCTCACTGTATGCTGCGTCTTTCAGGAGAAGACGAACAGCCTGCTGCTTCTTTTCACGGATGCGCTGTCCCCTCATCTGAGCCGGATACATGAGCCGGAGCGCCTGACTCAGCGTACAGAACGTATGGGCCTTGATGTATCTTGCAATGCCGATGAGCTCGGGCAGAACAGCCGGATAGTCCTCAAGCGCTTCCTTGATTTCCCTGACCCTGGCATCCGGCAGGTCGCAGGTATCGGTGATCTCAACGATGACCCCTTCTATATCCTTGCGGTGACCGAACGGGACATGCACGCGCATTCCAATCTCAAGCTGCATGCCGTCCGGAATGCGGTATGTAAAAACGCGGTCTACATCCTCATGGGCAATATCTACTATGACCTGACAGTACATTTGTTCCTCCGCTATCGTCTGTTATCCTGAATTATACCGTATAGCAGCAGGTTTGAAAAGCGCCATTCCCGGTCAGGGGATAACAGAAAAAGCACTCCAGATGATCTGGAGTGCAGAGATATACGGGTTTACTGAGCGGCTTTTGCAGCAGCCAGAATGCCCTGGAGATATCCGAGGGTATCCTGCAGTGTTGCACCGGAAACCGCGTCAACCATCTCCTCGGAGGTCTTGCCATCGATGGCAGCCTCGAGCTCAGCGATGGTCTTGCCGGCAGCAAATGCTTCGATAGCGGCATAGCTTGCAGCGATCTCGGTGGTGGCATTTGCATTGTTCTTCAGCAGGCCGGAATAGTAATCGTTATTGACTTTCTTGGAGCCCAGAACCTGTCCGGCAGCATAGAGATCTGCGAACATGGTCTCGCTGTTCGGAACGGCCGTAACGTCATCCTTGCCCATGACCTGGAACTCATCAATGTAGGCAGCAACGATCTTGTCGCCATCCATTGCAGCGGTGATGACTGCGAAGCAGCGGGTGCCGTGGGCAGCAAAGTCAACCTGACCAAGCTTGATCTCTGCTACTGCAGAAACGGATGCCATGAGCAGAACCAGTGCGATAACGAGAACAAGAACTTTCTTCATAGGAGTACCTCCTGAAATGAATTTATGGCATGAGCCATGAAGCGATTATACGGGAGCAATGCCAGAGATGAATATGAAATTCCTGTCGTAATTTCCCCAAAACAGTTATTTTCTGTCATTATTCTCTGAACGGATATACTGAGGGAAAGCGGCAGCTATGGCAGCCCGGTCAAGGACGGCCCGGCTTAAATGCTGCTCCATGCCTGCCCTGGCACGTTCAATATTCCCGGCCTCTATGGCATCCAGAATGGCTGTGTGTTCCGTGACAATATCCCGGTTCTGCCGGATGTGCAGAGCGATTCGGCGAACACGGTCAAAGTGAATCTGCATGACCGACATCATCTGATAGGTATTGGTCATTCTCGCAATTTCAAAGAGCTTTGCATGAAACGCATTGTCCTGTTCCATAAACTGGTCATTGGCGGCCTCGCCCGCCTCACTAAGCAGCGCCTGAGCAGCAACGATCTGTCTGAGTTCAAGAAGCGACGCGGGCGTCAGATATTCAGAAACCTTAGGGAGAATCGCAGTCTCAAGGACCTGACGGGTAAATCTTGCTTCCTCAATCATGGTATAGTCGATCATCGCGACGCGACAGCCGCGCTGCGGCATTACCTCGATCATCTGGATGCTGATCAGGTCGCTGAGCGCCTCTCTTACAGGGGTCCTTGAGATACCCAG
>JAFSZW010000205.1 GCA_017458865.1 Clostridia bacterium | reverse complement strand
CTGTTTTTTCACGCTTTTACTGTTCTTTCTGTTTTCAGTTATATCTTATCATATTTCCTGAAATTGTCAATCTTACCCGATCACCTTCCCGGGATTCAGCCTGTTCTCCCTCACATCGTTCTATTTGTCTCTGTCCATCACCAATTCATCCTCATCGGACATACGCGCAGGAAATTCAACCTGTGTTCTTTCTCTTCTTCGCTTCTTCCACGGCTCTGATAATGCTGCATTCAGCGATTATTCGGTAATACAAGGATACTCATGCTCAGGATTGTTCGCCCAATCTTCAGCATAGCTGCCGGCAGGCGTTATAATAGTGATATCCGATCCAGCGAATGCATCATTCGCGATCTCAACGACGGATTCAGGGATCCGGATAGCATCCACATTGGTCAGGTTTGCAAAAGCTTCACTCTCAATGGTTGTCAGAGTAGCTGGCAGATTCAGAATATTTCTAAATTCAACATCAGAATAATGAATTTCAGCTCCATTCAACAGCTCGTTCCCTTCACCGATTTCTATTTCATTCCATTGCTCTTCCGTGCCTGAATAATACACGCTACTTAAATTTGAGCATACTACAAAAGCATTTGACCCGATTGCTGTTACACTCTCAGGAATCGTAATGCTTGATAAGCTTTCACAATTATTGAAAGCGTTATCGCTGATGCTTAATACACCATCCGGAATTACAATACTTGTTAAACTCCTGCATCTCTGGAAAGCACCATTACTGATCATGTTTATGCCATCTGGCAAAATTACGTTTGTCAGATTTATACAGGCATCAAAGGCAGCAGTATCAATGATGGTTACATTGTTCGGGATCGTAATGCTTCTTAAGCTTTCGCATTCCCCGAACGTACAGAACCCGATTCTGGTCACATTTTCCGGAATCTCTATCCTCGCCAGATTAGTGCACCCATAGAACAAATCATCATCGAGACATGTTATCCCCTTCGGAATGACAATGTCCGACAAACTACTGCAGGAGCAGAATGCAGCGGGTCCTATTTTTGCCAAACTATCAGGAAGTATAACGCTTTCCAGGTTACTGCAATTTAGGAATGCATTTCTTCCAACACTGGTCACGCCATTTTCAAGCACTACTGTTCGGATTGATTCCCTTACCTCATACCAGGGAGAGTCGATTACATATGAATAATTCGTTATTAACTGGAAGGAAAAGTCTGTCATATCCCCTGTTCCGGAAATCGTCAACAGTCCCTCGTCATTCAATCTCCAGGTCAAATTATCTCCACAGGTACCCTGATCATCCCCCAGTGCCGGAATCACTTCCTGTGCAACAAGAATCTCCCCACAGATTGCGCAATGGGAACCTTCTGTCAGACCGGTAGAATCCTGTGTGGGCTCAACCGCCTCATCAATCACTGGCGTATGCGCTGTCTTTTCAACATCAGTCACAATCTTGGTCTGCACAGCGAAGGCTTCATTCTCGAAGATTTCACTGGTATAGGTTGTCTCGCCCATCTCAGAGCAAGTTGATTCTTTGGTAACTTCCGCAGTCGCTGCCACAGTCTCTGTTTCCGAATGGCTATTATCATGCAGGCAGACCCGGCTTGCTGTTACCATGCCATTATCTTCTGTCCAGGTATATGCTGGCTCGTCCCATTCATGGCCGATTGCAGGGGTCTCTGTCTGCGCCAGGAATACGGTCTGGCAGGATGCACAATGGATTCCGCTGCTCAGTCCCGTATGCTCGCAGGTCGCCGGAACCGCTTCATCCACCACGTACTGATGCTCCAGTTTTCCGATCGGCTCCTGCCTGACCAGGATCTCTCCGCAAACCTCGCAGTGACTGCCTTCCGTAAGACCAATAGCAACGCATGTCGGTTCAACTGCCTCATCAGTCACCGGCGTATGTTCTATCTTTTCCACGTTCGCCAGCACCGTGCTCTGCGCTTCAAAGGCAGCATTTTCAAAGGCTTCGCTGGTGTAGGTGGTCTCACCCATCTCCGAGCAGGTGGCTGCTTTGGTGATTTCACCACTGGCCGCCACGGTCTCCGTTTCCATATGGCTTTCATTATGCCGGCAGTACCGTGTAGCGGTCACCGTGCTGTAATCCTCCGCCCATTCGTATACAGGCTCACCCCACGCATGGTCAGTCATCGGAGTCTCCATCTGCGCCAGGAAAACAGTATGACAGGAAGCGCAGTGAATTCCGCTGCTCAGTCCCGTATGCTCGCAGGTCGCCGGAACCGCCTCATCCACTACATACTGATGCGGCAGCATGCCGATCGTCTCCTGCGCGATGAGTATCTTCCCGCACACCTCGCAGTGGCTGCCTTCCGTCAGCCCGGTGGCCACGCAGCTGGCTGAAACCGCTTCATCCGTTATAATCGTATGCCCCAGCGCGGCGATGTCCGTCTCCGTAATGTTCTGGGGTGCAAACGCTTCGTTCTCAAAGGCCGCGCTCGTGTAGGTCGTCTGGCCCATCTCCTCGCACGTCGGCTCCAGCGTCACCTCAGCCGTAACCTCCACGGTCTCCGTTTCGATGTGTTCCGCATCATGCCCGCAAATACGCACGGCGGTCAGTGTTTCATGGTTTTCACCCCAGCTGTATTCCGGCTCAGACCACAGATGTCCCAGTGCCGACAGATCCGTCATCGTTTTAG
>JAFSZW010000204.1 GCA_017458865.1 Clostridia bacterium | reverse complement strand
TTCGTATATGCATTTATGCAATGAGTTTACGTATTTTCAGAGATGTATAGAATGCCGGTTGACAGCAATACATTTTGTGTGTTAAGCTAAACTTAATATATTATACTTTTTCGCTAAAAGAGTGGCTGCCGCACGACTTATGGACAGCCTGAAAAAATGCGAAGGGAGGGTAGTATGCAGAAACTGAGAATTATACCTCTTGGTGGTCTGGGCGAAATTGGAAAGAACATTACTGCGCTTGAGTACGAGAACGATATCGTTGTTGTGGACTGCGGTTCCATTTTTCCCAGGCAGGATATGCTGGGCATTGATCTCGTGATTCCGGATGTGTCGTATCTTGAGCGGAACCGTGATCGTGTGAAGGCATATCTGATTACGCATGGACATGAGGACCATATCGGCGCAATTCCTTATGTCTATCCACATGTGCCTGCGCCGATTTACGGGACGAAACTGACGTGTGCCCTGATCAAGGGCAAGCTGGAAGAGCATGGCATCGAAAGCGCTCATATCCAGGTTGTGAAGCCCCGTGAAACGGTTGAAACCGGCGCGTTTTCAACGCAGTTTATCCAGGTAACCCATTCCATCAACGGCGCATGCGCGCTGGCCATTACCAGCCCGGCAGGTACTGTTATCTTTACCGGTGACTTCAAGATCGACTTTACACCCATTCATGCAGAGATGACGGATCTGCAGACGCTGGCCACGTGGGGCAGCAAGGGTGTCCTCGCATTGCTTGCCGACTCGACCAATGTGGAGAAACCCGGCTACACCATGAGCGAGCGGAAGATTGCTGAAACGTTCAGGAATTTCTTCAAGGAAGCCAAGGGGCGGATCATCATTGCGATGTTTGCCTCGAACCTGCACAGGATGCAGCATATCGTCAACTACTGTATCGAGTTCAAGCGAAAGATCTGCTTTGTCGGCCGGAGCATGATCGGGGTAACCAATCTGGCCAGGGAGATCGGCGAGCTGCGCATCCCGCCGGATGTCTACTGCGAGATCCCGGACCTTGACTGCTATGAGGATTACGAGACCGTCATTATGACAACCGGCAGTCAGGGTGAGCCGATGAGCGGCCTGACCCGCATGGCCAACAGTGACCATAAGCGGCTGCAGATCCATGAGGGGGATACGGTGGTCATCTCGGCGACTCCGATTCCCGGCAATGAGATCATGGTCTCCCATATTGTGGACCGGCTCTACAAGTGCGGCGCAAACGTGATCTATAACCGGATTGCGGATGTGCACGTGTCCGGACATGCCTGTCAGGAAGAGCTGAAACTCATGCAGGCGCTCATCAAGCCGCGGTATTTTATCCCGGTGCACGGCGAGTACAGGATGCTCAAGCAGCATGCACAGCTTGCCAGGAAAATGCGGGTGCCTGAGGATCGTGCGATCATCCTCGAACTGGGACAGGCGCTTGAACTTTCCTGGGATGAGGCGAACATCATCGGACCGATCCCGACGGGGTCGATTATGGTGGATGGACTCGGCGTCGGCGATGTCGGCTCTGTTGTGCTGCGTGACCGCAAGCACCTCTCGCAGGACGGCCTGATTATTGTCGTACTCGGCGTAAGCCTTGAGACAGGCAAGATCATCTCGGGTCCTGAGCTTATTTCCCGCGGCTTTGTGTATGTCCGCGAGAATGAGGAGCTGATTACAGGCGCACGAAATGTGGTATTGGATGTTCTTTCGAGATATGATACAATAACGCAGAGCGACTGGACAGCGATTAAGAACGGGATTAAGGATGAACTTCATAACTATCTGAATGATCTGCTCAAGCGGAATCCGATGATCCTGCCGATCATCATGGAGGTCTAGCTGCCCGCACCCGGCGGGCAGCGCCTCAGGCCGGGTGAGCCTGACCAGACGCAGAAAGGAAAAGAATGAATATCTACGATACCGCCAACCGCCTGGCAGAGGAAATCCGCCAGAGCGATGAGTGCGTAAAACTGCGCGAACTCAAGGATAAAGCCTACAGCGATGAGACAAACCGTGTCCTGCTGGAAGAATACAAGCGTCTGCAGCTGCGCCTGCAGATGAGCATGGTCAGCGGTGCCGGACAGATGCCCAATGAGGACATGCAGCGTTTCCAGAAACTGGCCGCGTTGCTTTATATGAACAATGATGTTCAGGCGTATCTGATGGCTGAGATGCAGATGCAGAAAACGCTGGCGGATGTTTTCAAAATTGTAACGGATGCCGCCGGCATTCACTTTGAACTGCCGACTGGCATGTAATAGGGTAACAGGCCTTGGCTAGAAAGAAAAAAAAGAAGTCCGGGTATCAGAGGGAGCTGGCGCAGCTGGACAGCAGGCGGTACGGCTTTTTCTGGTACTCGGTACTTTGGAAATTGCTGAGAACCGTCCTGATTCTTGCCTGCGCGGTCACGCTGGTATGCGGTCTCATCTATACCGGATGGCAGAAATTTGATCAGATGTTTTTTGCACCTGTGGACGCTCAAGATACAACGGAAATCGCCTTCACAGTGAAATCCGGCAGCAGCCTGTCGACGGTATCAAGGGAACTTGAACGGAGCGGCCTCATCAAGAACAGCACTGTTTTTAAGTATATGGCTGATTTCGGCGGCATGGGACAGCGCATTCAGAGCGGCAGATATGCTTTTTCAAAGGCGATGTCTGCCCAGCAGATTCTGGATCAGCTGATCTCCGGTGACGGACGGCCAAACGTGCTGCGCATTACGGTTATTCCGGGATGGACGGTTGAGGATGTAGCCACTTATCTGGTGAAGATCGGTCTGCTTGAGAGCGAGGATGCATTCCTGAGCCTGTGCAAGACGGGTGAAACCTATAAGGGTTACGAGTTTATCGATGAGATGCTCGCCTCACAGCGTATGACAGGGCGCATTTATGCACTTGAGGGTTATCTCTCGCCCAATACGTACGAGGTTTATACGAGCTCAGATGCGGATGCAGTCATCAGGAAACTGCTCAATCAGACAGACGCTGTCTATACCAGCAATTATGCTGAGCGTGCGCAGTCTCTGGGCCTCACGATGGATGAGATCTATACACTGGCCTCCATGATTGAAACTGAGGCAAAAACGGGCGATTTCGCGCGTGTCAGTGCCGTCTTCCATAACCGCCTCAAGGCGAATATGACGCTCGGGTCAGATGCGACAGTGAAATATGTGAGCGGCTCCAAGAAGATGTCGCTCAGCGAAACGGATCTGACGGTGTCCTCACCGTACAATACCTATCTGGTGCGGGGACTGCCGGTTGGACCGATCTGCAATCCTTCCATGGATGCGGTCATTGCCGCACTGTATCCGGATGAGCAGTATGTGGCACAGAAATATCTGTATTTCTGTTCAACAGATCCCAATTCCGGGGAGCTGTATTTCTCAAGGACGATAGAAGAACACAATGCCGCGGTGGCCACGTACCGGCCGCTGTGGGAGGAATATGATCGGAGCAGAGGCTTATAATGCAAAAACCTACACTCCTGCTGCCTGCGGGCAATCTGCAGACATTTGAGACGGCGCTGCGCTTCGGTGCGGACGCCGTTTATTGCGGTATGGACCGGTTCAGCCTGCGCGCGGGCGCGGACAACTTTGAACGGGATGCCCTCGGCAGGGCGATTCAGCGGGCGCACAGCCTTGGCAAGTCGGTCCATGTAACACTCAACATCTTTGCACGCGACCGGGACATTTCCGGCATGCTGGACGCGGCCAGAGTGGCCAGGGAGATTGGCGCGGATGCGCTGATTGTCTCTGACCTCGGCCTGATCCGCATGATCACCAGAGAGGTGCCGGGGATCGATATCCATGTGAGTACGCAGGCCAATACAACCAATGCGGAATCTGCGCTTGTCTACCATGATCTTGGCGCAAAGCGCATTGTTGCAGCGCGTGAACTTTCCCTGGATGAGCTTGAACAGATGGCAGATGCTCTGAGCGGCATCATGGAAGTAGAGAGTTTCATTCACGGCGCTCAGTGCATGTCATGGTCCGGACGGTGCATGCTGAGTGCAGCGCTGCTCGGGCGCAGCGCCAACCGCGGTGACTGCGCGCAGCCGTGCCGGTGGAGTTATGCGCTTGTCGAGCGGAAACATCCTGAGGATCCCTTCGAGATTATGGAAATCGAGGGGCAGGGAGATGCGATCCTTTCCGCGCATGACCTGTGCATGATTGAGCACGTGCCGCGTCTCATGAGAAGCCGCATTGCCTGTTTCAAAGTCGAGGGACGCATGAAAAATGAGCTGTATGTGGCAACGATTGGTCTCGCATACCGCCAGATGATGGAAGCCTCTCTGGACGGGCAGACGCCGGATCCGTCTCTGGTTGCCCATTGTCTTGATGAGGTGCAGAAGGTCAGCCACAGAGACTATGATACAGGTTTCTATTTCGGTCAGCCGGCAGTGCCGGGGATGGCCAGCGGAACGCGTCAATCGGCAGAGTATATGGCGCGCGTGCTTGATGCATCTGGCGGCGTCGCTCTGCTTGAAATGCGCAACCGCTTTTTCCGCGGGGATATGCTCGAGGCGGTGACGCCCCAGGGCATCCTGCCGTTCCCGGTTGAATCTATCCGCTCAGATGAGACAGGTGAACAGATGGATAAGGTCAGTGTGCCGCTCATGCACGTGCAGGTTCCCTGTGATACGCGCATTGCGGCGGGGGATCTGATTCGAGGGCCGGTCCGCAACCGGGCAAATACGTAAGAAGGGAGAGCTCCATGGAAACGCTGAGCGTAACAGCTGAGGAAACCGTTTACCGGAATGAGGACAACGGGTATACTGTGCTGACTGTCTGTGCAGGCAAACACCGCTTTTCTGCGGTTGGCATTATGCCGCAGGTGGGTGAGGGTGAAAAGCTTGAGCTGAGCGGCGTCTGGACGGAACATCCGACATACGGTCAGCAGCTCAAGGTGGAATCCATAGAGATTCATCCGCCTGAGACGAAG
>JAFSZW010000203.1 GCA_017458865.1 Clostridia bacterium | reverse complement strand
GGAAGCTCTCGCGATTCCAGTGTCACCGGCCGGTCCGTCAACAGATAAAGTATACCGATACATCGCATCGCATGTACCATTGTCTGAATCAGAAAGCAGGCAATGAATGAAGGGAATGGAAAGCATTATGTCTGGAAATCCTGATAAGAAGAAACTCAAACCTTATCTGTCTCCGCTAGCCGCATGGGCTCTGGCATTTGGCTGTGCTGTTGGATGGGGCGCCTTTGTCATGCCCGGAACGACTTTTTTGCCGATTGCCGGACCGATTGGAACACTGATCGGCATTATTGTCGGCGCGGCCATTATGTTGATCATCGGCGCCAATTACCATTTCCTGATCAATGATTATCCGGTTTCAGGCGGTACCTATGCCTATACCAAACTGATCTTTGGCTATGATCACGGCTTTCTGAACGGCTGGTTTCTCATTCTGACCTACATTGCGATCATCTGGGCCAACGCCACCGCCCTGCCGCTCATTGCAAGAAACCTGTTTGGCAGTATGTTTCGGTTCGGCCTGCTTTATGAAATTGCCGGATTTCAGATCTATTTGGGAGAGGTGCTCCTGGCCATCTCTGCCCTGATCGTCGGTGCAATCGTCTGTCTCAGGAACCGAATTGCCGCAACTATCCAGACCATTAATGCCTTTGTGCTGTTTTTGGGCATTACCATCTGTTTCGCTGTTGTCATGAGCAACAGAGCAGGCACACCCGGTCTTCTGTTACCCGCATTTTCGCCTGATAAAAACCCCGGAACAGGTATTTTCACAATCATCGCTCTCGCCCCCTGGGCCTTCGTTGGATTTGAATCCATTGCACACTCGGCCGAGGAATTCCGGTTTTCATACAAGAAAACCTTCCCGATTATGGCCGTTGCTGTTGGCACTGCCGGTGCTGCATACGCAATGCTGGCTGTTCTGGCCGCCTCAGTTCTCCCGGACAATGCCCAAACATGGGCAGATTATATCAGCAATCTGGACAGCTATTCTGGCGTTGCCGGCCTGCCTACCTTTTTCGCGGCGAAGAGCGTCATGGGCCGTGTAGGATCCATTCTGCTTGGCTTCACAACGCTTGCCGCCATCATGACCGGTCTCATCGGTCACTACATCGCATCCAGCCGTCTGCTTTATGTGCTCTCCGAGGATAACATTCTCCCTGCATGGTTTGGCAAACTGAATAAAAACAAGGTGCCTCGCAATGCGATTCTCTTCCTGCTTCTTGTCTCAAGTATCATACCCCTCTTCGGCAGAACCGCTGTCAGCTGGATCGTTGATGTTACAACCGTTGGCGCAACAATTGCCTATGCATATGTCTCTGCCTCGGCACTCAAGGCTGCACGCCAAAAAGGGAAACGCATATTTGTTGTGACCGGTGCTGCAGGTCTTGCCGTCTCCTGCCTGTTCATTCTCTATTTCCTTATTCCTCATCTCATTGATGTCACTGCACTCTCCACCGAATCATACCTGATTCTGGCTGCCTGGGGCATCCTTGGATTCTTTTTTTTCCTGTACGCCTTCAGAAAAGATGAGAAACGGCGTCTCGGGCGCTCTACGATTACCTGGATTGTTCTCCTTGCTCTGATTATCTTTACCTCAACTGTCTGGATGCGTCAGGCTGTCGAGCAGGCCACGGAAGCATCCATCACCCCCATCCATTCTTTCTATATTGATGCCCTCAAAAAAAATAATATCAATATAGATCATCTGGATATCGAATCCTTCGATCTTTACATGGAAGAGCAGCTGGTCGAAATCAGCAGCTCACTCAACAATAAGAGCCTGATTCAGACCATGCTCATTGTCATTTCTCTCGCTGTTC
>JAFSZW010000202.1 GCA_017458865.1 Clostridia bacterium | reverse complement strand
CTTTATACATTATATCATGTATTTGCCGCTGCACAGTAACCATCTGAAACAAAGCCCGACCATTTTCGGGCGGCGCCACGGATGTCCTTTAAGGCATGGCAAATTGTGACGATACAGGAGGCTCGCATGCCTGATAACATCTCAGAAATTCTTGCAGAGGAAACCGCCAGACGGCGCACATTCGCCATCATTTCACACCCGGATGCCGGAAAGACGACGCTGACTGAAAAGCTGCTCCTCTACTCCGGACAGATCCGGTCCGCCGGTTCCGTCAAGGCAAGGAAATCAGACCGCCACGCCACATCCGACTGGATGGAGATTGAGAAGCAGCGCGGCATTTCCGTCACCTCCTCTGCCATGCAGTTTGAATTTGACGGATACCACATCAACATTCTGGACACGCCAGGACACCAGGACTTCTCTGAGGATACCTACCGCGTTCTGGTTGCCGCGGACAGCGCTGTCATGCTCATCGACGCTGCAAAGGGCGTCGAGGCACAGACGATAAAGCTGTTCAAGGTCTGCCGGCTGAGAAACATCCCCATCTTCACCTTTGTCAACAAGATGGACCGCGCCAGCAAGGACCCGTTTTCTCTGATGGAAGAGATGGAACAGGTTCTGGGCATTCGGGCTGTACCGGTCAACTGGCCGATCGGCATTGACGGCGATTTCAAGGGTGTCTACCACCGCGATACGCAGATGGTTGAGCTGTATGAGAGCGGCGATCATGGCAAGAGCCGTGTGGAAAAGCAGGACATCGCACTGAATGACCCGGCACTGCCGGGCCTCCTGGGTGAGCGTCTTTATCAGCGTCTGCTGGATGAAATTGAGCTGCTTGATGTTGCCGGCGATGAGTTTGACCTTGAAAAAGTCCGCAGCGGCGAGCTGACCCCCATGTTCTTTGGTTCCGCCATTACGAACTTTGGCGTCGAACCCTTCCTTTCCCGCTTCCTCGAGTATTCCACACCGCCCGCACCGCATGAGAGCGACAAGGGGATCATTGAACCGGATTCAGCCGACTTTTCAGGATTCATCTTTAAGATTCAGGCCAATATGAATCCGGCCCACCGGGATCGTCTCGCGTTTATGCGCATCTGCTCAGGCGTCTTTACCAAGGGCATGACTGTGTGGCACAGCGGTTCCGGGAAACAGATCCAGCTCAAGCAACCCCAGCAGTTCATGGCAGATGAGCGCGAACTGGTCGAGGATGCGTATCCCGGGGATATCATCGGGCTCTTTGATCCCGGCATCTTTGCCCTCGGCGACACCCTCTGCACAGGTCCCCACATCCGGTACGCCGGCATCCCGCTGTTTGCGCCGGAATTCTTTGCCCGCGTGACCAGCGTTGACAGTCTCAAGCGCAAGCAGTTCGTCAAGGGCGTCCTCCAGCTGAGCGAGGAAGGCGCCATTCAGACCTTCAAGCGTCCTGGCATCGGCTTTGAGGAGATCATCGTCGGTGTCGTCGGCATGCTGCAGTTTGAGGTGCTTGAGCACCGTCTCCGCACCGAATACAATGCGGAAATCAACCGTTATCCGCTGAATTTCCGATTCGTCAGGTGGATCCGGAAAACCCCGAAAGCCCCGGAGGACCTCAAGCTCTCAAGTACCAGCGCAACCGCCAAGGATGCGCACGACCGCGATGTGCTCCTCTTCGAAAACGAGTGGTCCATCCGGTGGGCGCTTGAGCACAATGAAGGACTCGAACTGGCCGAGACCGCTTCCCGCAGCGGCGACTGATCCCCGATCTCACCGACAGGTTGTGCCCGGGGACTTCTCCCCAGGTGATCATAAGAAAGAAGGAATCCAATATGGAAACTACGCGCGACAATATTCGCAACATTGCGATCATTGCTCACGTCGACCACGGCAAGACCACCCTGGTCAACGAAATGCTCAAACAGGGCGGTGTTTTCCGTGAAAACCAGCAGATTGCAGACCGCGTCATGGACAGCAACGCACTCGAACGCGAGCGCGGCATCACGATTCTGTCCAAGAACACGTCTGTTTACTATAAAGATGTCAAGATCAACGTCGTCGACACACCCGGACACGCGGATTTCGGCGGCGAGGTTGAGCGCGTGCTCAAGATGGTCGACGGTGTTCTGCTGCTGATCGACTCCTTTGAGGGCCCAATGCCCCAGACCCGTTTTGTGCTGCAGCATGCGCTGGCGCTGAACCTGCCTGTCATCGTTGTCGTCAACAAGGTTGACCGGCCGGATGCCCGCTGTGATGAGGTCGTCAGCGAGACCATTGACCTCATGATTGATCTCGACGCTGACGAGAGCCAACTGGATACGCCCATCGTATATGCCTCTGCCCGTACCGGCACCGCCACCCTCGATCTTGCCACCCCTGGCACCGATCTGCGCCCGCTCTTTGAGACAATCAT
>JAFSZW010000201.1 GCA_017458865.1 Clostridia bacterium | reverse complement strand
CAGCAATGTCGATCCGGATGATGCAGCCAGCGTGCTGAAGAGCATTGATGTTGCCAAATCGCTCTTCGTACTGGTCTCCAAGTCCGGAACCACGCTTGAAACCCTGACGAACGAGACGTTTGTCAAGAACAAGCTGGCTGAGGCTGGATTGAATCCTGCGAAGCATATGATTGCGGTAACCAGCGAGACCTCTCCGCTGGCCAGCAGCAGTGATTATCTTGCCGCCTTCTTCATGGATGACTATATCGGCGGTCGGTATTCTTCCTCCTCCTGCGTGGGCGGTGCCATCCTGTCCCTCGCCTTTGGACCGGAAATCTTTGCCAGGTTCCTTGAGGGTGCAGCCGCTGAGGACAAGCTGGCTGCCAACAGCAATCCGCTTGAGAATCCGGATATGCTCGACGCACTTATTGGCGTATACGAGCGCAACGTTCTCGGATATCCGACGACCGCGGTCCTGCCGTACTCCCAGGCGCTCAGCCGTTTCCCGGCACATCTGCAGCAGCTTGACATGGAGAGCAACGGCAAGTCTGTGAACCGTTTTGGCGGTGAGGTCAATTATGCGACCGGTCCGGTCATTTTCGGCGAGCCGGGTACCAACGGACAGCATTCCTTCTATCAGCTCCTCCATCAGGGAACGGATATTGTGCCGCTTCAGTTCATGGGATTCCGCGAGAATCAGGCCGGCATGGATGCGGACATCCAGGGCTCGACCAGCCAGCAGAAACTCTGCGCAAATGTCGCGGCTCAGATCATGGCATTTGCCTGCGGCAAGTCGGATGAGAATCCGAACAAGTCCTTTGCAGGCAACCGTCCGTCCAGCATTATCATCGGTCAGCAGCTGACGCCTGAGGCACTTGGTGCGCTGCTTGCTCACTTTGAGAACAAGGTCATGTTCCAGGGCTTCCTGTGGAACCTGAACAGCTTTGACCAGGAAGGCGTCCAGCTTGGCAAGATCCTCGCAAAACGTGTTCTCGCACACAATACGGATGGTGCGCTTCGCGCTTACAGCGAGCTGCTTGGCATCTGATCATCCACATGGGCTGCCGGAACGGCAGCCCTTTTTCTATAGGGGACGGGTATAAGGCGCACATGGAGTGCGGCCGGACAGATCATGGGAAAACCGCGATTTGTCATGGTGTCAGATAAGACTTGAGTGGTGAATGGCTCTCTGGCCTTTGGATGGAGGATGACCGCATTGTCTTTTATTTGGATAGTTCTTCTTCTTATCGTTGTCTGCATTATTGCAGGCATTTTGCTGATGCGTGTGCGAGGCAAAAGGATACATCTGCCTCGCGTCTGGGCAGTTGCTGCAATAGCAGTCATCGTCTGTGTGGGAGCGACAGTCGGATTTCTGGGAATATATTCTCATGCTGAGCCGGAAGCGCTTGCCTGCATGAATGGCAGTGATACGGTCACAGTTGAACGGGATGGCAAAACAATACGCTTTGATGGCCCCGGTGAATCTGTCGCGATCATCTTTTATCCTGGCGGAAAGGTGGAGGCGGAAGCGTATGCGCCGCTTCTGCTCATGCTGGCTGAGTCAGGTGCGGACTGTTTTCTGATGGAGATGCCGTTTCGCCTGGCTTTCATGAGACAAAATGCGGCGGATGATGTACTCGGGCACTATGACTATGATGCCTTTATCATGATGGGGCAGTCCCTTGGCGGCGTGAGTGCATCCGGTTATGCGGCAGCTCATCCCGAACGGATTGACGGGATTGTCATGCTGGCGGCCTATCCGATCAAACAGATGCCGGAGGGAATGAAATATCTGTCACTGCTGGGTGACCGGGACGGTGTGATCAAACGGAGCAATTACGAAAAAGGCAGGGCATACTGGCCAAAAGATGCAGCGGAAATGGTTATTGAGGGCGGCAACCATGCACAGTTTGGCTGCTATGGCAGGCAAAAAGGGGACGGTGAGGCGCTGATTTCTGCTGATGAACAGCAGCGGGCCGCGGCAGAGCGGATTATCGAGTGGATCCGGGAGATGTAAAAGCAACTGTGCCTCATCATATGGAAGCCCTGCCGGGATGCAGGGCTGGCGAAAATATAGTGCAATTCAATTGACAACCGGCAGGTTTCTGCATATAATGTGGGAGCTGTGAACGGAAGAGTACTTGGAATGAACGCAGCAGAGAGGGCGGGCCGTCGGCTGGAAGCCTGCCTTGCGGATCATCTGAGGAAGTGCACCCGGGAGCATCCGGAGAAAAGCGGAAGCGGAGTATCCGGCATGGCGTCGTGTTAAGGCGATTGAGGTGGGATGCCCATGGGAATAAAAACAGAGTGGAAACGCGGTCATCCGTCTCTGATGAGAAGTCTTTTTTTATTTGTCACTGGAGGGAAGCTAACGTGTTTGACCAGCTGCGGCGGGATATAGATGCTGTTTTTGAACGGGATCCTGCTGCAAAGACACGCGCGGAGGTATTGCTGTGTTACCCGTCGGTTCGGGTTATGATGTATTATCGTCTGGCGCATAAACTGTACCTGAAAGGCCATACCACACTGGCCAGATGGATCTCGCAGCGCGGGCGGCATGTGACCGGTATTGAAATCCATCCCGGCGCAACGATCGGTGAAGGATTCTTTATCGATCATGGAAACGGTGTCGTCATCGGTGAGACGACGATTATCGGGAACAATATGACCCTGTATCAGGGCGTGACGCTGGGTGGTACCGGCAAGGATGTCGGAAAGCGCCATCCGACGATTGGAAACAATGTGACCGTCGGTGCCGGCGCGAAGGTGCTTGGCCCTTTTACGGTCGGCGATAACAGCAAGATCGGCGCCGGGGCAATTGTGCTCAAGGAAGTCCCCCCGAACTGTACGGTGGTCGGGAATCCCGGCCGAATAGTGAAGAAGGAAATGGTGCGCCAGGGCGTGGATCTGGATCATATCCATCTGCCGGATCCGGTCAAGGCCCATATTGACGCACTTGAGGCGCAGGTCGCATCGCTCAATGAGCAGATCGGCAGGATGAATCAGGAGAAAAAGGAGGAGTAGATATGCAGATCTACAACACGCAGTCGAGAAAGAAGGAAGAGTTTGTCCCATTGGTCCCGGGTCAGGTTGGCATCTATTGCTGCGGTCCGACAGTCTACAACTATTTCCATATCGGAAATGCCAGGCCGTTTATTGTGTTTGATACGCTGCGCCGGTATTTTGAGTACCAGGGGATGAAGGTCACCTTTGTTCAGAACTTTACCGATATCGATGACAAGATGATCAAGAAGGCCAATGAAGAGGGCATTACGGTCAAGGAACTGGGCGAACGTTTCATTGCCGAGTACTACAAGGATGCGGATGCCCTGGGCATTGAACGGGCAACCGTCAATCCGCGGGCTACGCAGCACATTGAGGAGATTATCGCACTGATTCAGAAACTCGAGGCAAACGGTCTCGCCTATGCGTGCCCGAACGGCGATGTGTACTACAACACACAGGCCTTTGCCGGATACGGCAAGCTGAGCGGGCAGAATCTTGAGGACCTTGAGAGCGGTGCGCGTGTGGATGTGGATCCCAACAAGCGTCATCCCATGGATTTTGCTGTCTGGAAAGCCCAGAAACCGGGCGAGCCTGCCTGGGAATCGCCGTGGGGCATGGGGCGTCCCGGCTGGCACATTGAATGCTCGGCCATGAGCATGAAGTACCTCGGCGAAACGTTTGACATTCACTGCGGCGGCAAGGATCTTGTATTCCCGCATCATGAGAATGAGATTGCTCAGAGCGAGGGTGCGACAGGTCATCCTTTTGTCCGCTACTGGATGCACAACGGGTTCATCAACGTTGACAATGAGAAGATGAGCAAGTCGGCCGGCAATTTCTTCACCGTCCGTGACATCGCCAAGGATTTCGATCTTGAGGCTGTGCGCATGTTCATGCTGAGTGCGCACTACAGGAGCCCGATCAATTTCTCCCGTGAGATGATTGAACAGGCCAAAGCGTCCCTGGACCGCCTGTATACCGCAAAGGACAATTATGAGTTCCTGCTGAAGTTTGCCGGGGACGGTGAACTGCGGCCGGAGGATCAGGAACTCATGGATGCGGCAAGCATTGCACGCGATAACTTCGAGGATGCGATGGATGATGATCTCAATACGGCAGATGCAATTGGCTCCATCTTTGAGCTGGTTCGCAAGGCCAATACACAGATCAATGATCAGACGCCGGCAGTTGTTATCCGGAAGGTACTGGATACCCTCGTTGAACTGACCGGGGTTATGGGATTGCTGACCCGGAAGGAAGAGAAAGCAGATACGGATGTGAATGCGCTGGTTGAAGCCAGGGCAAAAGCCAGGGCTGAAAAGAACTGGGCAGAATCGGACCGCCTGCGCGATCTTATCCAGTCCATGGGATATGTCATCAAGGATACCAAGCAGGGCCAGCAGGTCACCAAGGCCATGTAATCATCGCCGGATCAGGTTTTGCCTGATTCCGGCTTTTTAACCGCTTGACAGCAGAAAAGGAATACAGCCATGCAATTTTCTAAGAGACTGGACCGGTTCGGGGATGAGGTGTTTTCCTCGCTGAACCAGCGCAGGATTGAACTTGAACGTCAGGGACGGACATTCTATAACCTTTCCATCGGCACACCGGATTTTGAGACGGATATCGCCATCCGCAGGGCACTGGCAGATGCGGCCATGGAGCCGGCCAACTGGCGGTATGCGCTCCGGGATTCGGATGCGCTGCTGGATGAGGTGATTGCCTATTACAAAGCAAGATTCGGCGTAACGCTGACGCGGGATATGATCGCCTCATGCTATGGTTCCCAGGAGGGAATCGGGCATATCGGACTGGTGCTGTGCAATGAAGGAGATACGGTTTTGCTGCCGTCTCCCTGTTACCCGGTTTTCATCGCCGGTGCCAAGATGGCCGGCGCTGAGCCCTGGTATTACCCGATGACTGAGGAGACCGGTTTCCTGCCGGATCTCAGCATGATTCCGGATGATGTGGCGGACAGGGCGAAGTACATGATCGTATCCCTCCCGTCCAATCCCATGGGAAGCATTGGCAGCCCTGAACTGTATGAGGCCCTGATTGCCTTCGCAAGGCAGCATGATATCGTCCTGATCCATGACAACGCTTACTCTGATATCATCTATGACGGCGTTGTGGGCGGCAGCTTTCTGCAGTATGCAGGTGCAGCTGAGGTGGGCGCGGAGTTTTTCAGTCTGTCCAAGTCCTTTAACCTGACCGGTGCGCGGGTCTCCTTCCTGATTGGCAATCCTGCGTTGGTAGAGGCATTTAAAAAGCTGCGCAGCCAGATTGATTTCGGCATGTTCTTGCCCATTCAGCACGCAGCTATTGCCGCTATGCGAACCGAGCGTGCCAGGGTAAAAGCCCAGTGCGACGATTATCAGGCACGCCGGGATGCGCTTTGCGAGGGAATGTCAGCCATTGGCTGGGAGATCCCCAAAAACAAAGGCAGCATGTTTGTGTGGGCGAAACTGCCAAAGCCGTATACCAGCAGCATGGACTTCTGTCTTGAGCTTATGGACCGTGCCGGCGTCATCTGTACGCCGGGTGCCAGCTTTGGACCGCTGGGTGAGGGATATGTGCGATTTGCGCTTGTCCTGCCGCCTGAAAAGATTCGGGAGGTCTGCGCGGCGGTGAAAGCGAGCGGCATCCTCGGAGGCTGACTCTGGAACAGGGAAAGGAAACAGGAATATGCTGATTCGACAGGGTGCATTTGAGGGCGGCAGAAAGCTTCTCAAGGGTGCACTTCATACACACACAACGAGATCGGACGGTGAGAATTCGCCTGAGGAACTGTTGGCAGCGTTTGAGGCGCAGCAGTATGATTTCGCGGCGATTACCGACCATCGCAGATATAACAGAGAAACATTCGGCAGCAGACTGACCATCCTGCCGGGGATGGAGATAGATGCCTGCTTTGCCGGTACCCGAAAACAAAACCGGCACGTGTTCCATACCGTTTGCCTTGGGCCTGCTGACGGCGGTGATTTCGCGCAGGACGAGGCGTTCCCGTCCTTTGATATCAGCAGTTCGGCGGACTTTCAGCCGATGCTTGATGAAATGCATCGCAGAGGATGCCTCACCGTGTACTGCCATCCCGAGTGGAGTCATACGCCGGTACATGAGTACATGGGGCTTAAGGGCAATTTTGCCATGGAGCTTTTCAATACCGGTTGCGCCATTGAAAATGAGCTCGACACGGACAACAGCGTGGACTGGGAATATGTGATGGACAGCGGCAACCGTCTCTATGGCATTGCGGTGGATGACTGTCATCAGCTGGCACACGCAGGCATCGGGTATGTGATGGTCAATGCCGAGAACAACGCAGAGGCGATTTTGCGCGCACTGCAGGCAGGACGCTTCTATTCTTCCTGTGGGCCTGAAATCCTCGATTTCTACGTTGAGGACGGCTGTGCGCATCTCACCTGCGGCGGGGCTGATATGATTGCATTTTCCTGCAACGGCATGCCAAAGCGCGTCAAAAACGCAGAGCCCGGTGTTCCGCTTACTGAGGCAGCGTTGACGCTGCCGCATTACGCCAGGTACGTGCGGGCCATGGTCATCCTTAACGGCAGACGCGCCTGGACCAATCCCATCTGGCTGGATGCCTGATGGACAACTGTCCGGTATGTCAGACGTTGCGGCGATAATGGCCGGCAGGATGGTTTACGTTAAGGCGTGCGGACAGGGATTGGCTGAACGCTTCATCTGATGCGTGTTTTGCCGGGGGATGCGCTTCGTTCATGCATCTCTGTCATGGGTGAACTGGACGGTTGAGACATGGATGTATCCCGATGCCGGTGGCGTGCGCCCATGCTTGACTTTATCCCTGTATGGCAGTATAATGCAGATACTAACAATTTAAATGAAAGGACGACGGGCTTGGTTAGTTATTTAGCCACTTTATTCCGTGAGCCGCTCGCCTTTTTTGATCAGGCAATCTACCGGATTGCAGCGGTCCTGATTGGACTTTGCCTGCATGAATTCGCGCACGCGTATGTGGCCTACAGGTGCGGTGATGATACGGCCAAACTGGCTGGGCGGATGACCATAAACCCGCTGGCGCATCTAGATCCGTTTGGAACGCTGCTCATGTTCTTTGTCGGTTTCGGCTTTGCCAGACCGGTACCGATCAACCCGTATAAATTCGAGGGTAACCGGGTCCGGGCGGACTTTTTTGTGGCGATTGCCGGTATCTGCATGAACATCATCCTGTTTCTGCTGTTTACGGTGCTGACCATCGTGTGCAGCACGTTTATGTGGGATGAGCGGGTGATTAATGAATACGGACTGTCGATTCTGGTCAGCTACCGCTATAATGCGATCTGGTCGATTATATCCGGCAATGCGATGAATACCTTCGGCGAAATTATCAAGATCAGCTGGATGGTTCCTTTTGTCCGGCTGTTTGCGTACACAGCACTGGTTAATCTGAATCTGGCCATTTTTAATCTGCTGCCGATTCCTCCGCTGGATGGGTATCATGTCTTCAATGATCTGATCTTCAAAGGACGCTTCCATCTCACTCGAATGGGGTTCCGGATTGCCATGGGCGCTGTGCTGGTGCTTTCGGCGACGGGACTCCTTGGCCGGGTGATCAGTTTCTGCGTGTATCCCATTCAGGACCTGGTGCTGCTCCCTGTGAAGGCAATCTGGGGGTAGCAATGGCATATGTCGTTTCGCTTACGCAGTTTGAGGGACCGCTTGATCTGCTGCTGCACCTGATCAATCAGGCAAAGGTGGATATCAAGGACATCTTTGTATCTGAGATCACTGAGCAGTATCTGGCATCCATGCAGGGCGTCAATGAACTCGATATGGATACGGCCAGCGAGTTTTTGCAGATGGCTGCCATGCTGCTTGAGATAAAGTCCAGATCACTGCTGCCGCGTCCGCCGGTCCCGGAGGACCCGGATGCGGAAACGCCGGAGCAGGCACTTATCCGGCGCCTTGAGGAGTACAAGCTGTACAAGGAAAGTGCCGGGCGAATGAAGGAGTTTGAAAAGGCAGCATTGAATGCTTTCTCAAAGCTGCCGGAGGAGTACCCGCTGCCGCCGCAGCCGGTTGAACTGACCGGACTTACGCTCGATGGTCTGGTGCGCGCACTTGAGCGAATCATCCAGCGGCGTGCCCGTGAGAATGAACCGGGCGGCAGGGTATTCAGATCAATTAACCGTGACCGGTTTACAATCGAACAGTGTGTCTACAACCTGACGGAGCGCCTTAAGAGCGGGCCTGTCCTGTTTTCGGATATGCTGTCGGTTGAGGTCACGAAAAACGAGGTCGTCTCGTATTTCAGCGCATTGCTTGAAATGCTGAAGCTGGGCCGCCTGCATGTGGTTCAGGAGCAGATTTTTGATGATATTCTGATTCTCCCAGGGCAAAGGAGCGATGATTCCAATGGAGAACGAGAGTCAGCGGATTCTGATGCCGCAGGAGAAGAAGGATGAAAAGCCGCCGGTTGAGGAGCGGCCGGGCATTATAGAGGCGATTCTGTTTGTTTCCGGAAATGCGGTCGACAAAGCCGATATGTGCAAGGCCATGGCGCTGACGGAAAGCGAGCTGGATGAGGCGCTTAATACACTTGAAAGCCTGTATGATTTTGACCGCCGGGGGCTGCGGCTGCTACGCTTTGGCGCGCATGTCCAGCTGGCTACGCGGCCGGATTACGCGGTCTACGTGGAAAATATCCTGCAGCCCGTCCAGCGGCAGTCTCTGTCACAGGCGATCATGGAAACGCTGGCAGTCATTGCATACAAGCAGCCTGTAACGAAGGCAGAGGTCGAGCAGATCCGCGGCGTCAAGTGTGATTACTCCATTCAGTCCCTGATTGCAAAGGGGCTGATCATAGAGATGGGCAGAAAGGAAGCACTTGGACGGCCCATTCTTTACGGGACAACAGATGCGTTCCTCAGACATTTCTGCATCTCATCTCTGAATGATCTGCCGGAAATCGATTTTTCCAAGCTGGGTGAGAGAGACGGGGATGGGCAGGCTGTGGAAGATGGGACGTTTGATCTGGGAACGGTCTCTGCAGGAGACGGGGAAGACAGGGTGCCTGATCCTGGAAATGCGGAATCAGATGATTCCGACGAACAGACACCTGAGGGCAGTATGCAGCCACTTGGAGAGCATCATGCAGATGACAGGAACTTTTCTGATTCAGAGCAGACTGATGCCGGTGAACCCGATGTGGAATTTGAAGTGATTCTGGATGATGAATCAGCAGCCGTTGATGCGGATACCGGGGCGTAATTCTGTCCCATTTTTACTT
>JAFSZW010000021.1 GCA_017458865.1 Clostridia bacterium | reverse complement strand
TCCGTGGCGGATACATCACCTGTGATGGCCACATAGGCGCCGCAATACGGGCATACGGTTGAGAAGAAGTCTACATCACCTTCTGAGTTATCATCCTCATCAAAATCCGTTTCATCTTCCTCATCGCCCTCATCCGGCTGTCCGTCGTCTTTCTCATCAAATTCAATCTCGCCGGCGTTGTCGTCCTCATCGTAATTGAATTTATCCTCGTCCTCCTCATCGGCAAAGTAGCCATCGTCTTCTTCATAGACATCATCTGCGATCTGACCGACGAGCTCATCCCGTTCGTCCATGTAGTCGCCCATCTTGTCGATGCGGGTTTCAAGCAGCTCTTTCTCGGAGGAAACAGCCTCAATCGCATCAACAATCGCCAGCAGCAGTTTCCCTTCATTGGTTTCGCTGCTGAGGTTCAGGCCATCTGTAAGGCCTCTTAAATAAGCAATTTTCTCCGCTGAAATACTCATTGTTTCCTCCTCGCTGCACAGGTCTGTGCCATTTGTTCTCTGCCGGTCTCATAAAGGCATCTGTCCATATACTGTCTGCCTGAATGCCCGGACACAGTGGCATTATATAGTTTTTACACCTGCCTGTCAAACCAACAAATTGTCCCGAAGGCAAAACGCTTCCAGAGTGGATTGGCCTGCAGCTGATCCTGCATTTGCCAAACCTGACAGATACCTGTCAGGTTTGCTGTGATAGAATCTGAGGTAAATCCGGACCCAGATGGCAGTGGTGCGGATTGACGATTGATCGAACATGGAGGCCCGTCATGAAATACCCCTGGATTGATGATTACCTTATGCACAAACGCGGTGTCACGCGGGACCTGCAGATGGAATGGAACTGGATCCGGTACCAGATTGGCGGAAAGATGTTTGCCGCCATTCTCCTTGATGACCAGAATCAGCCGTACTACATCAACCTCAAGCTGGAACCGCTTGAAGGTGAGCTGATGCGAAGCCAGTATCCGGATATCATTCCCGGATACTACAGCAACAAGCATCACTGGAACTCAGTAAAGGCGGACGGCGATATTCCGGATGACATGCTGAGGCACTGGCTGGACCGCTCCTATTCGCTTGTCCTCAAAGCTTTCAGCAAACAGAAACAGCGGGAGATCCTCGGGCTGACTGTCTGTGGGAAGGACTGCTCCATTTGTCCGCTGCACGGGACGTGCCGGGGCTGCAGCAATGGGCAGGCACCGAATGGAAACCGCTGTCCCATCTTCGCCTGCTGCAACAGGCAATGTCTGACAACATGCGCCTCATGTGTTCAGATTCCCTGCGAAATCTGGCAGGCAGTCCGGGAGCCCTCTATCACAGATGAAGCGTTCCCAAGTAGCATATCAGACCGGATTGCTGCCCTGCGCAGCGCTGGCCTTATGCCGCCTTGCAAATGATCCGAGCTGTTTCTTTGGATGCATCTGAGATAACAAAAGCCGTACGCATGCGTACGGCTCAATTTTATGCCCTTGCCATGTAGGATCCGTCACGGGTATCCACGCGGATTTTGTCACCAATGTTGACGAACAGCGGAACGGAAATCTTGTATCCCGTCTCAAGCGTTGCCGGCTTGGTGGTGTTGCTGGTGGTATCGCCCTTGAAACCAGGCTCAGTCTCGGTGACCTCGAGGACGACAAAGTTCGGCGCTTCAACAGAGAAGGCATTACCCTTGAAGAAGCGGACGGTCGCCATGGTCTCCTCTTTCATGAACTGGATGGCGTCCTCCACCTGATCATGTGTCAGCGGGATCTGCTCGTAGGTCTCGGTATCCATGAAGTAGTAGAACTCACCATCGTTGTAGACGTACTGCATTTCCTTGGTCTCGATGGTGGCCCTGGGCTGCTTATCCGTCGGGTTGAACGAACGCTCAACGACAGCACCGGTCATAACATTCTTCAGCTTGGTCCGTACAAAAGCAGCACCCTTGCCCGGTTTGACGTGCTGGAAATCAACGATTGTCCAGACGCCGCCTTCCCATTCGATGGTTACACCTTTACGGAAATCACCTGCTGTAATCATTAAGGAATCCCTCCAAAATATATAAATTAGAATGTCCGTGCACCGCACGACACGGACAAACCGTATTGAGCGATGAAGGATTTTCATCTGATTCTAGCACAAGGACATGAAAATATCAATAGTTGGCAGAAAGGGTGTGTGCAGGAATTGACCGGAAACGATACATTTTCCCCGAAAAATAACGAAAAAAGGAAATTCAGGCACAGGATGTGCGGTCTCAGGGCAGGTTCAGTAATAAACTGCATTTCCCCATCCATTGGGTCTGACACGGATAAGCGGGACCAGCGCAGGATGAAAGTCCTGAGAAACAGGCGAGGCCGCAGATGATGAGAAGTATCGTCTACAGTTCAAGAATTGCATTACCGGACTGCTTTGCCTTATCCGCGGCCAGGACATGGAGCTGCCTCGTCCTGGCATGAGCGGCGACCTCATCTATGACAGTCTTGACCGTCACGTCTATTTCGCTGCCCTCGGTGTAATCTGCACGGCAGACAAAGTTCACACGCCCCTCACGAAGCAGCCTGTCCGCAACATCCCGCTGCGTGTTCCATACTGCGATGGAATGCCCGCCGCTCGACTTCACCAGCCGCATGCACGGCACATCCGTATAGCCGTCACCGACATAGATCATGTTCGTAAACGGGACACGACGACGGTCCTGCGGCATATATGCATTGATGCCCCTGTCCTCCGTCACATCAAGAATTCCCTTGTTGATTCTGAAAACGAACTGGGTCTTGCTCGTGTAATTGACGGCCATCGCCGGCCAGACCGGCACACCGTCATTGTCATAGACAAAGGAACCTGCATAGATCTCCTTAAACGCACCGGCAATCCGGGTTCCCTCAATGATTTCCTTGAGACCAGATGAGAGAATGTAGTGCTCCGGTTCAAGCCCCTGGGCGCGGGCGTAAGCATTAATCCGCTCAAACCATGTCTCAACGCCATCAAACAGACCGACGTCCCTGCCCATGGCAGTCAGCGAGCTGCGCGTCAGGAGCACGCGTCCCCTGGCCTTGCGAAGCATTGTGTACATGTAGGAAAGGATCTGATCCATCTGGTTTTGTTTGGATTCCCTGTTGCATTCCGACCAGAAGTCGGCAGCCTCCATGCCAAGCTCGGGAATGAATCCATACTCCTGCAGGTCCTTTGGCGACAAAGTATGGTCAAAATCATACAGAATCGCAAGAATTGGTTTTTCGCTCATACGCACACCTCCCTGCTGCGCTCTTGTATTTGGAAAAGCGCCGCCCCGTCTGCAAAGTTCTCTGGCGGGGCATTGCCTGTGCACATTGTATCGTCTTTTTTACCGTATATCAAGCCTTCGTCTTATGATTTATAGCAGCATATCGGTCATGTCATATCATAAGAACCCTGCATAGGATTTGCAGAATTTCAATAATTTGCATATCAAACCGGTTTGTGCTATAATCATTTCGTTTTCTATCGGAAACATAATTACACCATCAGAAAGGAGGTTTCTCCGTATAATGACCAGACAGCTGCTCGCAGTTCTCACGGCATTTCTGCTGCTCTTTCCTTCCTGTGGATTTGCGCAGAGACTTGGGCCGGTTGAAACTTATGCTGATCTTGTTCTCTTGGCTGACCAGGCTGAAGAAGGTGATACTGTTCTCGTCTCCGGCAGGCTTCAGGCGGATGAAACCAACCCTTTAACATCTCAGGCTACCGTTAACATTACCTCTGCAACCGGCCAGCATGCTGTTGTCACAGGACTGCATCTTCATGATGCGCGCATCACTTTTTCAGATATCGACCTGAACGATTCGCTGACCATTGATGGTACATCCCATGTCATGCTCATCTCCAATGTCAACGTGACCGGCAATGCCCAGACTGCTGTTGAGTTCAGCGGCAATGGAGAGTTCATCATTAACCCGTCCTGCATCATAACCGCTGCTGCCGGCGGAGACGGCATTTCCATTCAGCACAAGGGCGGCAACCTGTACGTGGCCCTTGAGGGCACTGTTACCGGCGGAGATGCCTCAAACGGCGGTGTCGGCCTGGTCGTATCCCCTCTGCAGAGTGAAGGACTCTTGCTGATTGGCGGCAACATTTCCGGCGGGGATGGCACTGACATGGGCGGAAATGCAGTCAATCTCTTTGATATCAGTGGAAACGCCTACATATCCGTTATCGGCAATATAAAAGGCGGGAACGGACATATCGGCGGAGACGGCCTGCAGATCATCTCTCCCCAGGATACCTCAAATATTGGCGTCTTGGGCTACGTGGAAGGCGGCAGTGGCAATGAGTACGGCGGAAATGCCCTCTTTGTCCTGAACGCAAGCGACCAGAGTACAATTGCACTTTCCGGTTCCCTGATTGGTGGCAATACTGTTGCCGTTCCCAGCGAACCCGGACAGTCGCTCCTCCTGGTCGGAAACGGTGCGATCAACCACATGTACAGCACCGGATGCCTGCTAGAAGACGGTCAGATACTCGAGTCCGTCCCGACCCTTTCAGATACTGCCCTGGCTGATGCCTCAAGCGATGCTGAGGGCCTGGAATCCGCTGATTCCTTCCCCCAGGTTGTCGCAGCTGCTGAATCTCCCTCAGATGCAGAAAACGTCACAAACGATGCAGCAGTTGCAGGCGAGCCTGAGTTTCTGGCTTCATCAGGACCGAATGATCAGGCGCCCGATGATACCGGGGATCAGAAACCGGCACCTGATGATAAAGCTCAAAGGCCTTTGGACAGGCCCAGTAGTGAAGCACCTGAGTTTTCTGACCAGACTGGTCGTGAGCCTGCCAGTGAGGATCAGGCTGATTCGGACAACGATTCATCCTCTGTGTCCGATTCTGATACCGATGATACACAGGCACCGCCAGAGCCAGAAGATCAGCCAGAAGATCAGCCAGAAGATCAGCCAGAAGAAACATCCGACAGTCCGGATGAGGCTGCTCAGGAATCCACCGGGGAAACAGATAATTCCCTGCTGGTAAATGACGAGGCAAACGACGAAGAAGAACAGTAAGCTAAGGACCTGTCGCAGGCAGAGCGTATCCCATCGGATGCTCTGCCTGTTTTCGTTTCAGCCTGTGCGGGCGGCCACCGAAGACGTTCTTTTGCCATGCGAAGTCAGGCGGATCCACATCAGGCACCGGGCAGTTCAGGGATGCAGATTCACCCCCTTTCAAATCGTCTGAAAACAAGCGGCAAAGATTACTTTGGCGCTTGTTTTGTTTCTCGCGATTTACACGGGATTTTACTCATCGTAGGCAACCGCACGATCAAAGAGCTCACCGACCGCCTTATCCGGCTTACCGGCGACTGCAGAGACGATAATGGCCGCCAGACCGCCCAGGATGAAGCCGGGAACGATCTCATAGACGCCAGTGGATGAGAGATAGGTCAGCCACAGGATGTCTGTAAGTGCACCGACGATGATGCCGGCTACAGCACCCTTGTAGGAGAAATCCTTAAAGAAGAGACTGAGCATGATAGCCGGGCCAAAGGCTGCGCCGAAGACGCCCCAGGCATTGGATACCAGACTCATGATGGAGCCGGCATTCGGATTGGACGCAATGAACAGCGCCACAATGGCAATCACGGCGACAACAATGCGTCCGGACCAGAGCATTTCCTTGTCGGTTGTCTTGTTCTTGCGGATAATGGGCTTGTACACATCGCTGGCAAAAGCCGAGGCAGCTGCCAGGAGCTGAGAGTCCGCTGTAGACATTGCCGCAGCCAGAATGGCAGACAGCAGGAGACCGGAAATAATGCTCGGGAAGAGCTTGCGTACCATGGTGATAAAGACCAGAGAATTGCTCTCAATGGCCGCATCATAGCCAAGGTATACACGCCCGATGACGCCGACAAATACTGAGAACACCAGAATGAGTGTCGTCCAGGTAATGCCGATTGCAGCCGATTTCTTAATGGATTTCTGGGATTCAACGGACATAAACCGGATGATGATGTGCGGCATTCCGAAGTAGCCAAGGCCCCAGCCGAGACCGGAAATGATGTCCTGCCAGCTCGTGAACAGGTTGAAGTATCCGGGATTCTCGCCGACGACCTGAGCATTCAGTGCACTGAGATCGCCAAGCTTTGTGGCAGCCATAATCGGCACAAAGAACAGCGCTGCGAGCATCATGAGTCCCTGGAAGAAGTCAGTCCAGCACACAGCGGAAAAGCCGCCCAGGAATGTATATCCGATGATGATGATGGCAGCCAGATACATCGCGTGGTTGGCATCCATGCCGATAACCGTATTGAACAGTGTTCCGCATGCCTTGATGGACGAGGCGGAATAGATCGTATACGCGATAAGGAAGATCACGGCGCAGGCGACCTGCAGGACGTACGATTTCGAAAGGAACCGGTTCGTCAGGTACTGCGGAATCGTGATGGAGTCATCTGCCACGATGGAAAAGCGCCTGAGACGCGGCGCCTCAAAGATCCATGAAAGCGCATAGCCGATCGCCAGGCCAATACCGATCCAGGTCTGTCCAAGACCAAGTGCATATACAGATGCCGGGAGGCCCATGAGGACCCATGCGCTCATATCAGAGGCGCCAGCAGAAAGTGCGGAGACCCATGGTCCCATCTGACGTCCGCCCAGGAAGAATGTCTTTTCATTGGCATTCTTGCTCTGCAGGAAGAAGTAGATGCCGATCCCCAGCATAAACGCAAGATAAAAGACAAAAATGACCGTTTCTGTTACATTCATAATGATTGTTTCCCCCTTTATTTGGTCACAGGGCGCATTATAACAGAACAGAAACTGTACGTAAATACAGAACGCAGTATAGACTTTTTTCTGTACTGCGTTCTGGTTATTGTATGAAATCCCCTTATTCTATATGGCATTATTTGCACTTCGAAAACCAGACGGATTATAGAAAAACAACTAAAAAATTATTTTACGAGGTACCCGTCCAGGAGTTTGGGCATCTGTGTCTCTGCCAGTTGAGACAGCGAATACGCGCCATTGTTCAGGCACCACTCATACATCATCGCCCGTTCAAGCATGGCATAACCGGTCACAATCTCGTTTGCGCTCATATCCTTGCGGAGCTCTCCCCGCTCCTGCCCCTTGCGCACCAGCTGATGCAGCAGCTTAAAGTATGTCCGGTTCCGGTCGAGCAGATGACGCTCGCCATGTGTCACAAGCTGCGAGGACAGGAGCCTGGCCAACAGTTCCAGCGGGACACTGCTGTCAATCAGGGCAAACAGTTCCCGGTTGAGCATGAGCAGTGCTTCGCCTGCCGGCATATCCGGTGACATCGTCTGCATGAGCGTTTCGTATTTCTCATCAAAAATCACGGACAGTGTACTGAGCAGATCATCCTTGCCGTCAAAATAATGATAAAAAGAGCCCTTGGATGTCCCCGATTCAAAGATGATATCCTCAATGGTCGTATTGTCATACCCCTGCTCATGAAACAGTTTCCACGCAGCAGTGACAATCTTGCCCCTTGTATTCCTTGTTTTTCTGGGCATCCCAATCCTCCTTTTCATCGGCAAAACGGATGAACCGACAGGCATTGCCGGGCGATCCTGGCCGTCGTTGCTGCCATCTACTGACCAAAGTGATGAAACGCATAACGCTCCCGATACTCCCGTGGCGTCATTCCGGTTTCCTTTTTGAATGTACTTGAAAAGTGGCTGTCACTTGAAAAGCCGAAATACTCTGCGATCTCCAGAATGGAATAATCAAAATAGGCCAGCAGGCCCTTGGCAGAGGATACTTTCCGCTGTCGGATGTACTCGGTGATCGGCATCCCAACCTCTTTGGCAAAAAGCGTTGAGAAGTATGTGCGCGACAGGCCAATGGCATCGCTCAGCTCTTCCTGAGTCAGCCGCTCATGCATATGCTTGTCGATGAACTCTATGGCCTGCATCACCGGCTTTGAATACGCCCTCTGCTTGTTGACGGCCTGCATCCGTTTGCAGTAGTCCGTCAACATCCGCTCCACCACGTCCCTGACCTCATCCATTGCCTGACAGCGGTCCGCTGACTGGATGTAAAGATCACTGAGATTGTATGCCTCCTGAGGCGGCATCCCGCCGAGTATGCAGTACCGGCAGCACGTCGTTATGAGGGAAACAAACAGATACTGTGCATTGCGCAGAGGATCCTCTGAGAGTTTTCCGTTCCGGTCGCTGCCGAAATAGTCCATGCCCATCTGAACACATTTCATATCACCGTTCCTCAGTGCCCTGTAAACCTGCACTTCCTCGCTGTATGAAAGGTGGTTGAAGCCCAGCTCATTCTGCGCAAAAGTCAGCTTGATCAGGTCCTCGTTCATCCGTTCAAGACTCTTGGGGTCCATTCAATACCTCACTATATCAAAGATGAAAGCATCCGGCCTATCTTTAAGGGCAGATGTGGACGGTCATAAATGCATTGTGCCAGGGATCAAACCCTGGCACTGTCCGGGAATCCTGCAGAGTGTCATATGGCATCGTTGTAGTGAAATTCTGGTGATACCATCAATGCCGAATCATCCTGGGATTAATCAGATTGCGGCGTGTTTGCTACCTTCCTCCACCCGGCCAGCGTAAGGCCCAATACGATCGGCATCATCTTGCCGCAATACTCGCATATGCACCTCTCCCTGTGCCCGCTCCTGTTCACATTATAACGACAATCGGAACGGACGAGTGTAAGGTTATGCATTTGGTTCATGCAATGCCTGCATGAACAGCCCAACATATCACAAAGCTGCGGTTTCGCAGAAACAGTGCCGTATGTCATTGCGTGAGCTTCCTCTCTGCCATCATCAGGGCAAGATTGGTGATGATTCCTGGCTCTATGCGTCTCGATCAACGACTGTTATTCGGAAGTCCGATGCAGCCTCAACGGATGAAGGCCGGCACAGGACGGACTATCTTTGCAGATTATAATGGGATCTGTCAATCCCAAACTGTTTTGGGCTTTATCAGTTTCATGGAGTACAGCGGCCTGCTTAAGGCATCCTGGTTTGCCGGCAGGTTCCGTGCAATTGCCTGGCATCAGAATGTATCGGGATTTGCCTCACCGGCATCAATAATCGGTACGTAGATCGTCTCGCCGTAGTAGGTGTATCCCTGATCGCGGGCACTGTCCTCAATAACAGCAGGATCACGCGCAATCTCAAGCGCTTTTTGCAGGCTGAAGTTTTCCGCCTCAGCAATGAGATAGTCGTGTTTTGCCCGCTCCCGCTCATCCGAATAGTCAGGAAGCCGCAGGATGGCAGCCAGTTCGATCAAAATGCCGATTGTCAGAAAGAGCGCCAGAATGCGGAACGGGTAAATGCCGTCCAGTTTCCGGCCGCCTGTCCGGGCTTTGCTGTGAACAGTTCTTCGGGAACGTCCTGTCCCGGACATAAAAACACAATACTCCATTGTCAGTTACATTCACCTCATCCGGCCAGATTCTTGAGGAAACCGCTGTCCGCATACAGGACAGGCCGGACTGGATACCCTTTCTTCTCCAGAATATGAAATTTATAGTCCATCAGCTCTTCAGGGACCTCGAGCGCTGCAGCAGCAGCTTTTATCGGCGCACCATCGGAGAGAAGATCCAGGACCTCCTCATCCCCAAGCAGCAGCTCTGCTGCAAACAGGTTCGCCTCGTGCTCGTATATTCCGATATTTCCGAACATGTTGATGTCCAGAAATTCGGACGTTTCTGCCTGCTTTTCATGCAGACAGGCATGCCCCATCTCGTGCGCCAGGACGATCTGCCGGTTGCGCTCGGAAAGATCTGAGTTGATCATGATGCAGGAAACACCAAATTGCCGCAGGAAGAATCCCTTGCAGGCCCTGGCTCCCTCGCCCATCGCATAAGACATCACGCAGATCCCGAGTGCATCGCATATCTCCTCATGGGACAGGCCGATAAACATGCTTTTCAGTTCTGCCACAATCTTAACGATTCCATCAGTCTGCATACTCCATCTCCTGAC
>JAFSZW010000200.1 GCA_017458865.1 Clostridia bacterium | reverse complement strand
TTCGCATTGGGCTCTGCGGTGTTTGCAGCCCTGACATCCATCCTCGCCAAGATCGGCATTGAGGGCGTCAACTCCAATCTGGCCACGGCGATCCGTACGGTGGTCGTGGTGGTGATGGCCTGGGGCATGGTGTTCCTGACCGGCGCGCAGGGCGGCATCAAGTCCATCAGTCAGAGAAGCTGGATCTTTCTGATCCTGTCCGGACTGGCCACAGGGGCCTCATGGCTGTGCTACTACAAGGCTCTGCAGATTGGGGAAGCATCCAAGGTCGTTCCCATCGACAAGCTGAGCGTAGTCATTACGCTGGTGCTGGCCTTTGTTTTCCTGCATGAGGAATTCACCACAAAATCCCTGATCGGCTGCATCCTGATCGGCGCTGGGACGCTGGTGATGGTGCTGTAGATCAGGTAGAAATTGGGAGGGCGATCATATGCATTCACTTGTTTCTTTTGTCATCAACAGCATTCTGCTGGGTGTTGGTTTGGCGATGGATGCCTTTTCAGTGTCGATGGCCAATGGGCTGAATGCGCCGAAGATGTCCCGCAGCATGAGAATCATGATTCCGTTGACTTTTGCGGTGTTTCAGTTTCTGATGCCCGTAATCGGCTGGTTTTGCGTGCGAAGTGTTGCAGAGGCATTTGTCTCTTTCCAGCGTGCTATCCCGTGGATTGCGCTGATACTGCTCCTGTTCATCGGCGGAAAGATGCTGCTCGAAGGAATCCGCGGCGGTGATACGGAGCATACGGATACTGACCTGAAACCCGGTGCACTGCTGATGCAGGGTGTGGCAACCTCCATTGATGCCCTGTCTGTGGGTTTCACCATTGCGGAATATCATGTTGCTCAGGCCCTTGCTGCTGGTCTCATTATCGGAGGAGTAACTTTTGTTTTCTGTTCCTGTGGGCTTCGCATCGGTCAGCGCTTCGGTACCCGCCTTGCCGGGAAAGCATCCATTCTGGGCGGCGTGATTCTGATCGGTATCGGCATTGAGATCTTCATTACCGGTGTCCTTGGAGGCTGAAGCAGCGCAGACGATCATCCAGACAAACGGTGTCGTGAAACAGGAGATAGAAAGATGTTGCTGACTACGATATGGATCGGGCTTGCAGGCGCGCTGCTGATGTTCGCGGGGGATATGCTGCTATATTACACTCCGGAGGATTTCGCTTGCGATCCGAAGAGTTCGGCAAAAGAAAAGATAAACGCTATCATTGACGTCATGAAAGGATTACCGGCGGGACGTGTCATGGCCGGAGGCATGATCGGGCCTGTCGCCGCTTTCCTGTACTGCGTCGGGTTTTATCATATCGTTCTAATGGCCAACGAAACGTCGCACACGCTTGCGATGACTGCCTTCCTTCTATCCTGCTTCGGGATCATCACCGGCGGAGCCTATCACAGCCATTGCGCGTATCTGGGACTGCTTGGCGACGATCAATACAGGAATGCGCTGAATACTGCCTCGAAGTATTTTCAGAAGCTGCCTCTGATCCTGTACGCTGGAGAAGGGATCGGATTTCTTCTGCTGATCATCCTGATTGCAACCGGCAAAACAGTGCTGCCACGATGGATGTTCGTTTTAAGTCCTGGAGTTCTGTTCCTGCTGAAGCCCGTCGTTGGCAGACTGCCGAAGGGCATTCGCATCATCGTTTCAGGCGGATGGACGAATCTGATTTCCGTGATCTACTACGTGGCTGTGTTGATCGCTGTTTCGGTTTGAACAGGGAAGTTACAGCATGAGCCTTTTATCGTGACGATATAGGGAGGGTGCATTTTCCGCGCCGACAGGGTGCAATTCTCGATGTTGACAGTTTGAGCGACCATCTCGTTCACTCGAGTTGATGTGAACGAGTGCCCGGCGTCGATGTGAACAGCTTGCCAGTTTCGATGTGAACGACTTGCTGGTTTCGATGTGAACGGGTGCCCTGCTCGATGTGAACGGCTTGCCGGACAGGCACACTTCCTATAAGAATACGACATAAGAAAACAGGGGTGGCACCCTGTAAAAGGAAGTTCTTCGATCAAGTTTACTCCTGACAGAGTAATTGCTATTAGAGAAAACTCGAATTTGATCAATCAATACCACAATGACTGACCAGCCGTGCATTTCAATGGCATGATTATGAAAGCAACGACACCCCCGGGTCAATCGACTCAGAGGTGTAGTTCACGTTTCAAACGAAGCCATAAACAATGATTCCAGCCACAGCGGAGATTCCTATCAATCCTATGGGCGTGAGTCTCTTTTTCAAGACTATTC
>JAFSZW010000199.1 GCA_017458865.1 Clostridia bacterium | reverse complement strand
GTATTTGATTGTTGCCAGAAAAAAGCAGATGCCAGGCTGCTGAACCAAAACACGGTGCTGCCCAAAGGGCAGCACCGTGTTTTATTTGTGTTTTTTCGTGTCTGAGTGCTCTGCCGCCTGCTTGAGTGCACGCAGCTCTGCAGCCAATGTATCATACTGTTCACTCAAGAGACCTGGCCTGTCGCCTTTCTTTGGTGCAGACATCCTGGCAGTGAGCGCTGCCATGCGCATTTCAAGTGCAGAGATTTCAATCTGAAGGGATTCAGTGCTGCGGCTGTGTCCGGCATCTTCTGTCATCTGTTTGAGGGAACCCTCAAAGACGGACAGGTTTCCGTGATCAATGGTGAGGATACGGTTTGCAACGGCTGAGGTAAAGGCACGGTCATGACTGACAAACAGCAGCGTTCCGCCATAATCGGCAAGCATGGTCTCAAGCGCTTCCATAGTAAAAATGTCCAGATGGTTGGTGGGCTCATCCAGAATGAGCAGATTGTTCTCGGAAAGCAGCAGCTTTGCAAGTGCGATCTTCGCCCGCTCGCCGCCTGAAAGCACCCGGACGGGCTTGAACACAGTGTCTCCCTGCAGGCCCAGACGAGCCAGAACCGTCCGTGCCATTGATTCAGGAAGCTGAGAGGATGACAGGACGTTGCAGAGCACCGTCTCATCCAGGTTCAGCGTTTTGGCGTGGTCCTGGTCAAAGATGCCCATACATACACCGGGATTGACCCGGATGTTGCCGCTGAATGAGATGCCGGGCAAATGTTCGCCGCGAATGATGCGCAGCAGGGTGGTCTTTCCGCTGCCGTTATCGCCGAGCAGCGCTGTTCTACTGCCGGAAGGCAGTGAAAACTGTGCACGACTGATCAGGGTGCGGTTCCCTGCCTGCAGGCTGTCGCACTGGACGGAGATGGCGGTCTTTGCCTCGACAGGGCGGGCAGCGCCAAGCGTCATGCGGATTTCAGGCAAATCCCGGGGCCGTTCCTTTTTCTCAAGGCGGTCCATGCGGTTCTGCACGACGCGCTTTGCTGCACTCTGATGAATGACGGCATTTGTAAACTCCCTGGTATGGAGCCGCGCTTCGCTGTTGCCCATCCGCTTTGGCGCCTTCTGTACAGAGGCGGCCCATTCGGCTTTCTGCTGAGCCATCGCCTTAAGGCGTGACTGCTCAGCACGATACTGGTCGTATTCAAACTGCTGATGTGCGCGTCGCCTTTCCAGTTCTGCTCGGTACTCCGCATACGTTCCCGGGAAATCCGTTATCCTGCCGTCCTCAAGATGCAGGACACGGGTGCAAAGCGCATCAAGCAGGCTACGGTCATGGGAGACCAGGACGAGTGCACCGCGATAAGACATAAGGAACTGCCTGAGCCGCTCGACGCCGCCTGCATCCAGATCGGTTGTGGGCTCATCTGCAAACAACAGCTGGGTATTCTGCGACAATGCATCAACGATGCGGCGGCGCGTCAGTTCTCCGCCGGAAAGACCGGACCTGGCGTCAGGCACACGGAATTCGGAAATCAGATGGGCGTTTCCGTTCATGCGGGTCTCGCCTGACTGGTGGATGATGGCAAATGAACCGTAATGCCGGACAGTACCTGAGTCTGGCTCGCTTTCTCCGGAGAAAATGGACAGAAGGGTTGACTTGCCGACACCGTTTTCGCCGATCAGGGCAATGCGTTCACCGTCAAAAATGCGAATCTGATCAACGTCCAATACAGTCTGATCACCGAATGATTTGAGCAGATGCGCTGCTTCAAGTATAATTCTGGGCATAAATAAACGCTCCTTCCCGCCGTGAAGGAGCGCAAAACACATGTGCAGCAGGCATACACCGCCGCTCAGTACGCAAAAAGCGCCTGGCCGTGCAAAATCGCAACCTCCAAGCGGCGTCACAAATACACCCCCGTTCAAAACCGGAGGATCATTTTGTTGGCCGTAAGTCAGTTGCGAATCTTCATCAGTACTGTTGTACCTGCCTTTCTCTTGATGGCATCATTATAACAGGCAGCATTGTGGATGTCAACGAACAAAATGGGCCTGACAACAGGCAGCGCCAGGAAATTGATAGATTTGACTGCTTTGACCGGAATAGGGCACGGGTTTCATGGCGTTGCTCGCAGCATTCTGTCAGTGCTGAGTTCATATCAGGGTTTTCCTGCTCACGATTTATAGTTTACCAAATCTGCCTGATTTCGTTCGATTTGGTAAGCTATAATCTCTGCGATGATTTGATGAATCAGAAGAAAGGCCATGTATTTAGCTTTTTTGCATTCGAAGACGGATACGAAATGATTTATACTTTACCAAATCGATCTTAAAAAGACAGATTTGGTAAAGTATGGATTCAGGAAGGGAGGATTGAGCATGCTTGTAGGGCGGGAGAAAGAGGTGACATTCCTCAAAGAGATCGCAGACAGGGACGAGGCGCAGCTGATCGCTGTGTACGGCAGGAGAGGAATTGGAAAATCATACCTGATACACAGCGTATTTGATGGCCGATTTACCTTTCAACATGCTGGAGTGTATAAGGGAACAAGAGCGGAGCAACTGACGGCATTCTTTAATTCGCTTCTTAATGCTGGCCTTGTCGGTAATTCTCGGGTTCCCGAAAACTGGTTTGAAGCCTTCCAGTTGTTGAAAAGGCTGATTGGGCAGAGTACGCATAAGAAGAAAATACTCTTTATTGATGAACTCTCCTTTATGGATACGCCTAAAACGGATCTGATGAGAGCTCTGGAGCATTTCTGGAACGCGTGGGCCTCTGCGAGAAATGATATTGTGATGATCGTATGCAGCTCGGCAACTTCCTGGATCATCAAAAAAAATCATTCATAATAAAGGTGGATTGTACAATCGTCTGACCGGAAGAATCTGGCTGAAACTTTTTACACTGGCTCAGTGCAAAGTCTACGTAAATCAGATGGAACTGGGATTCTCAGATATGCAGATCGCTGAATTGTACGTGGCTGTTGGAGGAATTCCATTTTATTGGGGGCTGATGAAGAGAGGTTTGTCAGTCTCTCAGAATATGGATGAACTCTTCTTTTCAGAGGATGCACCCCTGCGGCAGGAATACGAGTACCTGTTTGCGTCAATCTTCCGGAATCCGGGAGATTATCTGAAAATCATTCAGGCATTGGCCGGGAAGAAAATAGATTTGACAAGGAATGAAATACTTGAGAAGACTGGGCTTACCGGTTCCGGCCTTTTCTCAGAGAAGCTGACAGAACTGGAAACCTGCGGATTTATTCGGGAATGTCATGCTTTCGGCAAAAAAAGCAAGGACAGCTTATATCAGCTGATGGATCCCTTTGTTCTGTTCTACCACCATTTCCTTAAGTCAAAACCGAAAGATCCCGCTTTCTGGTCGCATCAGATCAATACACCTGCGGTTAATTCATGGGAGGGATGGGCGTTTGAACAGGTTTGTCTCCTTCATGCTGATCAGATCAGAAAACGACTTGGCATATCCGGGATTCTGACGGATGTCTCATCTTTTACCTGTCAGGCAAATCCGGAGGCAGGGATAATCGGTTCCCAGATTGATATGGTCATCTGGCGGGCTGATCGAACAGTTAATCTACTGGAGATGAAGTTCGCAAGAAATGCCTGCCTCATCACGAAAACCGTTAATCAGGAACTGCGGAATAAGGCAAGCGATTTTTTCAGGGTTACCGGTACCAAAGACGCGATTCATCTGACACTGGTTACACCGTATGGGGTTGTCAGAAATGAATATGCAGGGGAAATCCAGTCGGAGATCACGCTGGCGGATCTGATGCAGGACTGACCAGTGCATCTGATTCGTTTAATGGAGTGCATGGCGCCAGGGAGCGCTGAACTGCACAAGGAAGCATTCTCATTGACAAAACATGTAACCCCACTGAGTGGGGTTACATGATATTCGCAGTTGCCAGGTGTTACGCTTGATGGCCGAATCTGGACGGAGGTGCTGCTGTGGATTCGTCTTGTGTGGAAACAGAGGGAATCGTCAGTATCACCACTGTTCCGCCGCCGTCGCGAGGCTTGATGATCATATTCCCTCCGCACATCATTTCAAGCCGCTGCTGGATGTTTTTCAGGGTGGCGTGCGGCTTGCTCTCCTCGGTGGGATCAAAACCCGGGCCGGTATCTGTTACGATGATTTCGGTGCCGGCATCCGTGTGCCGTGTTTGGATGGAGATATGTAATGGCCCCAAATAGGGGTTCATGCCATGCTTGACGGCGTTTTCCACAATGGGCTGAAGGGTCAGAGGCGGCAGACGAAAGTGGGTAAAAGGTGTATCGTAATCTACAATAAGCATATCGTCATATTGTGCCTGTTCTACAGCCAGGTAAG
>JAFSZW010000198.1 GCA_017458865.1 Clostridia bacterium | reverse complement strand
TTCTGGCATGAACATGAATTCTTATTGAGATTTATGCCGCAAACCGGGCACAAGCCTTTGCAATCCTCTTTGCAGAGGAAACGCGTGGGCAATTCAAGCAGAATTGCTGTTCGGACCGCTTCGTAAAGATCCAGGATATGTCCCTGATATCGATACTGTTCCTCATCCAACGGGATGATTTCCTCACCTGTGTCCCGTACATATGCCTCAGACAGTTCAGCCTGAACCGGCATACGTGACATTTCCAGGCAGCGTGCGCAGGGTCCCTCTATGACAGTTTCTGCAATTCCCCGAATGACTACGGTCTCGTCCGAGATCATGTAAGTACCGGAGAACGTGACTGGCTCTGCGAACCGGATCACATCCCCGTTCCAGCTGTCCTCATTCCAGGATTCAGACAGATCAAACGGCACCTCAATGCCGTTGCGTTGAATGCCCCTTGTGATATCCAGCTTCATCTTTCCACCTCAAAACAGACCGTGCAACATTATACTCATGTGCAATAGCCTTGTCAAGCACCTTCAAAGAAGCATTTTTTGCTTTTTTGAAGGTGCTGTAAAAATGGCTATCAGAGTTTGCTGACGATTGCCAGGGTATCACGGGCAATCGGAAGCTCCTCATTGGTGCAAAGACGCAGGACAGCGATGCTGGAATCATCGGTGCTGATGACGCCTGCATTGCCGCGTACGTTCTTGGCCGGATCAATCTTGACACCCAGGAAGTCAAGGCCGCCGATGACGTCCCTTGCCGCCTCAATGTCATTCTCGCCGATGCCGGCTGTGAAGACGATCGCATCCGCGCCACCGACTGCTACATTGTAGGCACCGATGTACTTCTGGACACGATAGGTCCACACGGCAACTGCCTTCTGAGCAAGCTCGTCGCCCTTGGCAGCAGCAGCCTTCACATCACGCATGTCGCTCGAAACGGAGAGACCCGCGAAGCCGGACTGCTTGTTGAGCATGTTCAGCATCTCGTGGATGTTCATTCCGGTGTTGTCCATGATGTACTCAAGAACAGCGGGATCTACGTCACCGGAGCGGCTGCCCATCAGCAGGCCCTCAAGAGGCGTAAGGCCCATGGAGGTATCCACAACCTTGCCGTTCACGACGGCGCTCAGGGAGGAACCATTGCCCAGATGGCAGATGATCAGCTTGCAGTTATCCGGCTTCTTGCCGATGTACTTCGGCGCCTCGCCTGCGATAAAGCGATGGCTCGTGCCATGGAAGCCGTAGCGGCGGACCTTGAGGGTCTCATAATACTTGTACGGTACGCCGTACAGGTACGCCTTCGGCGGCATGGTCTGATGGAAAGCGGTATCAAAGACAGCAACGTTTGGCTTGTCCGGCATGACGCTCTGGCAAGCCTTGATGCCGGCGATGTTTGCCCGCTGATGCAGCGGTCCAAGCGGGATCAGGGCCTCAATCTCTGCCAGGGACTCCTCGGTCACCAGTGCAGACTCCTTGAAGGTCTCGCCGCCGTGCAGGACGCGGTGTCCGCTTGCGCCGATCTCATCCAGAGAGGAGATAGCGCCGTTCTCTTTGTCTACCAGTGCCTCGAGAACTGCGGAAATGGCCTCAGTATGGTCCGCCATGTTGCGGGTGAACTCGATGCCCTTATCAGTGCCGACAACGCTGTGCTTGAAATGCGTGCCTTCAATGCCGATGCGCTCGACAAGACCCTTCGCCTTGACGGACTCGTCGTCCATGTCAATCAGCTGATACTTGAGAGAAGAAGAACCGGCGTTAATGACAAGAATTTTCATACTTCCTATATCCTTTCTCAGGCCTGTGCCTTGACCGCTGCGATCGCAACAACATCCACGATGTCATCCACAGAGCAGCCGCGGGAGAGATCGTTGACCGGCTTTGCCAGACCCTGGATGACCGGGCCGATGGCCTTCGCATTGCCAAGACGCTGCACCAGCTTGTAGCCGATGTTGCCCGCCTGGAGATCCGGGAAGATCAGGACGTTCGCCTTGCCGGCAACCGGGCTGCCCGGGCACTTGAGTTCGCCAACAGATGCGACCAGTGCGGCATCTGCCTGCATCTCGCCGTCCACGTTGAGCTCAGGCATCTGCTCATGCACGAGTTCCACAGCCTTGGATACCTTGTCCACGAGATCATGTTTCGCAGAGCCCTTCGTGGAGAAGGAGAGCATTGCAACGCGCGGATCCATGCCGAGCAGGGACTTCGCGGTCTGAGCAGAGGCCATCGCGATATCAGCCAGCTGCTCAGATGTCGGGTCAATGTTCACAGCGCAGTCACCGAAAACCAGCACGCCGTTGTCGCCATAAGCCTCATTCTGGACTTCCATCAGGAAGCAGGAGGAAACAGTCTTGATTCCCGGGGCACCCTTGATGATCTGCAGCGCAGGACGCAGCACGTTGCCGGTTGTATTGATAGCGCCTGCAACCATGGCATCCGCGTCGCCCATTTTGAGCATCATGGTGCCATAGAACAGTGTATTGGTGAGGCAGAGTTCCATTGCTTTCTCGCGGGTCATACCCTTCTTCTCACGGATGACAAAGAGCTGCTCCGCATAGCCGGCCGTCCTGGGGCTGTCGGCGGGATCTTCGATATTGACACCGGTCAGATTGGTGCCAAGCTCGGCTGCCTTGGCCTCGATCTCAGCCTTCGGTCCAACAAGCGTTACCTTTGCCAGGCCCTGGGCAACAATCTTTGCCGATGCCTGAATCGTACGGGGCTCCGTGCCCTCAGCAAGAACAACGTGTTTCGGATCTGCGGCCGCCTTGGCCCGGATCGTCTCAATAACAGACATTTTAAACTCCTCCTCGAATATGATATACTGTTAGAAGATTGATGAAACAAGCGGAAAGATTATAACGCATTTCCAGCGATTTGAAAAGAAAGAATTCCTGAAAATCCGCCGTTTCTTTCCCTCTTTTTTCTCAGGCTGCGACATTTGTCCGGTTTTATGGCGCAGATGCCGCCGTTTCCCGCCCGGCCTGCCCTTATCTCTGCCGTTATCCGGGTCCGTGTGCCGCGTCCACTGCCCCACCACCTGCAGACCATGTGCAGATTCGGTCAAAACGGCAACCGGATGAGATGCGATGTTCCGCAAAAAAAGGAGTGCTGTTATGGTAAAAACGTCGAGGATCTGTGCTGTCATCTGCGAGTATGATCCGTTCCACAACGGTCACCGGCATCACCTTGCTGAGGCGAGGCGGCTGTTCGGCGCGGATTACATCGTCTGCATCATGAGCGGCGTCCTTACGCAGCGCGGCACCTTTGCCCGTTATGACAAGTATATCCGTGCCAGGTCCGCACTTCTGAACGGTGCGGATCTGGTGCTTGAACTCCCCGTCCGCTTCTCCTGCGCCTCCGCCCAGGAATTTGCCGCCGGCGGCGTCGCCATTGCCAACGGACTGAATCTCTGCTCAGCACTGTCCTTTGGCTGTGAGCCGGACCTCATTCCGCTGCTGCCCGATCTGGCCGCCATCTTAAAGACTGAACCATCTGAATTCAAAGATGCACTTCGTGCCCATCTGAGCCTTGGCATGTCCTACCCCGCGGCGCATGCAGCTGCGCTTCAGGACTGTCTGTCTGTGCCGGGTCTGGCCCCGCGCCTGTCCGCGCCCAACGCAATTCTGGCGCTTGAATACCTGAAAGCGCTGCCGGATACCATAGTGCCTGTTCCGGTTCCCCGGATCGGGGCATATCACGGCACGGAAACCGGGCCATTCGCCAGCGCAGGTGCGCTTCGCAGTGCAGCAGAAAGCGGCACGCTTTGCACCTCCGCCCAGGCAGCGATGCCGGATCCCAGTCCCTATCTTGACGCCGAGGCATATGGCTGGATTCATCCACTCAACGCCCTCTCCGACGTCCTCCTTTACCAGATTCGCACATCCAGACCTGAATCCCTGGCGGCAATCCACGGCATGGCAGAGGGCATTCACAATCGCTTCATGGACTGTGCCACCGAGACCATTTCCCGTGAGTCGCTGATCTCCGCCATAAAGAACAAGCGCTTCACCTATGCACGGCTCTCCCGGATCTGTTCCAGCATTCTGCTGGACCTCACCAGCGAAAAAGCCCATGCGCTTGATGTACCGCAGTATGCTCGGATTCTCGGTTTCCGGCGCACGGCAGCGCCCCTGCTGAGTGCGCTAAAAGCGGCGGGCGATCTTCCGCTTATTGACCGTGCACGTGACCTGCCAAAGTCCTCCACGCAGTATCTTCTCGACCACAGGGCCCAGATTCTCTGGTCCCTCGGATGCCAGAATCCGGAATACCGCACGGGAAACCGCGATCTGAGCGCTCCCACCCAGATCATCTGAACAAAGCCGGAGCCGCGGACAATGTCCGCGGCTCCGGCTTTATAGCAGGCAGCATCAAAGCTGCAGGTTTATCGCTTTTTGCAGTGCCCGTCTGGCCAGCGGTGCGGCATTCCGTCCGCCACTCCCGCCATTTTCTATCAACACACAGACTGCATATGGTGCCTTCTCATCCGTGATATATCCGACGAACCAGGCGTGTGCCTCAACACTCTTGTCATTGCTCACCTCAGCAGATCCAGTCTTGCCTGCGACGGTATAGCCGCTCAGGGCAGCGCGGGTGCCGGTGCCTTTTTTGACGGTCTCTATCATATCGCGCTCAAGCTGCAGCGCGGTTTCATACGGAACGACACTCTTATCCGACGCTGCAAACGGGAGCATGCGCTCGGAGCCCCCGGACGTCACGATCCTGTGCAGGAGTCTCGGCTCCTTGAAGATCCCCTGATTTGCAATGGTGCAGGCAATCAGGGCCATGTGAAGGGGCGTTGCCAGCACGCGTCCCTGCCCGATAGACGACCAGGCAAGGTCCTCCGGGCTGAGATCATCCGCAGGATAGCTGGAATTGTAGACAATCATGTCATTGAACAGGAAATTCTCATTGAATCCGAGCTGTTCCGCGGAATCGCCAATCAGCTTGTAGCCCAGCTGCTGCGAAAGGGCCGCAAATGTGGTATTGCACGAATTGGCAAACGCGCTTTTGAGATCCTGAATGCCGTGGGCAGTCGTTTCCGTCACCGAGTAATTGCCAACCGGATAATACCCTGTACAGTCAAAGGCAAAGTCATCCAGGTCCTGCAGATTGTCAATGGCCGAGATCATGGTCACAATCTTAAAAGTAGAGCCGGGCGGATACAGTCCCTGCGTGCAGCGATTCATGAGTGCGCCCGCCTCACTGTCCTCAAGTGCCGCTTCGAGATGGACGGGATCAAACTGCGGCAGGGAAACCATTGCCAGCACCTCTGCCGTCTTGTAGTTCATGACGACCACCGCGCCGCGCTTGCCGGACGGGAACTGCTCAGTGATGTATCTTGACAGTTCCGCCGAGATCGTCAGCTCCAGGTTGTCGCCCTGCTGCTCTGTCCCGGTAATGGCATCCCGAAGGCGCTCAAATATACTGGCTTTGAACCCCAGGAGATACTGTGCATGGAAGGTATCCACGCCCGTTGACACCTTCCCGCCACTGTCGCCGATCACCTGAGACACCGCTTTCCGGATTGCCGCACTGTTATTGTAATGCCGGCTGCCATCTGCCTCTGAATAGGCAAGCACGACACCGGTCCGGTCCGTGACCGTGCCCATTCTGACATACCGTTTCTGGTTGTTTATCCGCGGATTGTACGGATTGGCCACCCAGCGTCCTCCGTAAAAGTAGACCGAATAGCAGAAATAGACGGCAACCAGGATGAACATCAGGATGATGGCAAAAATCATCATGCGGGCGCGTAAACGAATAATCTTAATCAGTCGCGCCTCCCTTTTCCAATATGTTTCACCAGGATATCCTCCTCCGTCTCAGTCTGCACCTTGCCGGCAATACCATGAAGAATGCCGACCATGGTCATGCATGACAGGAGCGAAGAGCCGCCGTAGCTCAGGAACGGCATGGTCACGCCGGTCAGCGGAATCAGCTTGATCACGCCTGCCGTAATCATGAACGTCTGGATGCCCAGCATTGCAATCGTTCCATACCCGAGCAGCATCGTCAGCGAACGGCGCGAGCGGCCGATTATCGTTACCGCACGCACAATGAGGATCACATAGATGGCGATCAGAAGCAGGCCGAAAATCTGCCCGAACTGTTCGCAGATAACTGCGAAAATAAAGTCATTGTAATAGGCCGGGATCTTTTCCGGTGTTCCCTGTCCCAGACCCAGGCCGAACAGCCCGCCTGAGCTGATCGCCAGAAGTGCCTGGATGATCTGGTATCCGCTTCCCGTCGGATCGCTCCACGGGTTTCGCCACATGGCGACGCGCACCTTGACATGGGCAAACATCCTGTAACCCAAGATAGCCGCCCCGACACCGCCGCCCATTCCCAGGAGCGACAGCGGGATATTCCCACAGGCAATGTAGAAGACCGTAAGCGTCGACAGATAGTAGATGAGGGCTGTGCCCAGGTCACGCTGAAGCATCAGGATCAGGAGGCAGATGATGGAGAAGATCAAAGCCGGCATCATCTGAATCAGCGTTCTGTGCGCGCTGAAATAATAGGCCAGTGCGAACACCACCGATATCTTCACCAGCTCACTGGGCTGGAAAGAGCCCAGGACCGGCACGCTGACCCAGTTCTTGGCACCGTTGTTCCACTGACCGAAAATCAGAGGCAGCACCAGAATGCCGATCCCGGCGACCATGAGCAGAACAGTAAGCACATGATACCGCCTGAGATGCGTCACGAGCAGGCAGGTAATGACCATCACCGCCAGGCTCAGTGCATACGATATGATCTGTCGGTTGCCCCTCAGCGGGGATACCGTGCAGAGCGTGACAATCCCAACAGCGCACAGAAAGTTCGTGAGTGCCATGATGAGTGCATCCATCGGCATGATGCGCGGCAGTACTAGCGTCGTAAACAGCCCGAGCGGTACAATAACCGCAATCATCGCAACGGAATCCATGCCGACTGTCTCCTGCGTATGTGCAGCCGCCAGCATAAGGCCGAGTGTCTCAAACACCGCGGTCATCAGCGCAATCAGGACAACGGCAAAATCCACCTTTTTCATAATCAGCGCCCGCAGCTCCGTGGCCGTGACGCCTTTCACGTCTGCACTGCGTCCGGCAGCTTTCGGCGCTTTCACAGGCTTTGCACTTTTGCCGGCCGTCTCAACTGCCTTAAACACATCCAGTCCGCCCTTGCGGTCCGTCCGTGTTTTCGCAGCCGCAGGCTCCCTGCGCTTTCCCTCTGTCGCCCGCGGCCTGCCTGAATCCTTTATCTTCATGCCCTTCGGGTTCGGACGGTCCGTGTCCTTCGTCTCCGCCGCCTTTTTCCCTCTGTGCCCTTTAATCAGTTCCTCTTTCACCTTTGGCATCCTTCTTTACTCTCTGCGTGGTCTTCGTTCCCAACCCGGCATCCGCTGCCGCCCATGTCACTGTTCCCCGCGGCCTTTGCGCTCCGGCCTGATTGAGCCGCTGTTTCCGAAACCTTTCCCCCGTCCCAGATGAACCTGCGCCCGCCGGGCCTTTGTCACGTACGGTGTCTCCATCTGACCATAGACCGCCGGACTGTCCTCGAATATGTGCAGTTCCATCTTCACGCCATTGACGGAAAGCACCGCACCGCTTGTCATCACAGCCTCATCGCCCGGTTTCAGCGGTTCATCGTCCACCAGGATGGTGTCCCGCTGGACCGGCACCATGTGCATCTGATTCTGTTCCACCCAGAAAAAAGCGGAACGCATATGCAGCCTGCGCACGGACAGAACAACATCGCACCCGGATGCTGCCCCGATGGTCCCCTCATACGGAATCCCCAGGACATCCCCGGACTGCAGCTTCCTGCCGCTGCCGGTGAGCACCACCAGTTCCCCTGCATAGGCCACCTGGCGTTTCTCACGAACAACCTTTCTGTAAATTCTCTGGTCAGAGGCGGTCTTTCTGACAGAAATCACCACAACCAGCAAAATCAGGAGTGCGGACAAATACCCGAACCCCATTGATAATACGGAATACCACGCATCCATACCCATTCTCCAGGCAAAAAACTTTCGCTGATTATACCATACTTTTCCCTCTTTGGGGAAAAAACTGTATCATTCCTTTTGAGCCCGTTCGCAGGCCACAGATTCCCCTCTTTCGCCCCATTCCGTTTGCCTCATGCACAGCGAGATATCCCACCTCTCGGCCTGGTCCTGTCAAGTCCACTCTCAGCAAAACACCCCATTTCCCGTCCCTCTCATCGCTGCAATGTCCCGCATCCCGAACGAAAACAGTCCGCCCTCCGTTCACCGGGCATCTGTCCATCCCCAGCATCCGCCTCAAAGCATCCTGCCTGAAACGTTTCCCTTTCCGATGCATCCATGGCCCGGAAATTACCGTCCACATGAACGCATGGAACCCCGGAATGCCCACGAAAATCAGCCATTTTCGGCCTTCGGCACCTGCCTTCAGAATGGCTGACTTGTCAAAAAAGAAACACCTGTGTATAATGTGCACATTCAAACTCGCTTTTGGAATCGACCAGTCTTGAAACAGGAGGTTTATCATGTCAGATGAACGGATGCTGATTGTCGGCGGCCATCGTCTGGAGGGAACGGTGCATGTCAGCGGCGCCAAGAATTCCGCTGTCGCCATCATTCCCGCAGCCATTTTAAGTGACACCCCCTGTGTCATTGAAAACCTGCCGAATATAGAGGACGTTCGGGTGTCCGTTGAAACGCTGCGCTATCTGGGGGCAACCGTGGACTGGCAGCCGGAAAGCGGAACCATGAGTATAGACGCCTCCACGATTACCCGCACGGAAGTGCCCCTGGAGCTTTCCAGAAAGATGCGCGCGTCTTCTTACTATATTGGCGCACTGCTTGCCCGCTTCGGTGAGGCTCGCGTCCCCATGCCAGGCGGATGTGACATCGGCCGCCGGCCGATTGACCAGCATCTCAAGGGCATGCGCGCACTCGGTGCTGCCGTGGAAACCTCATACGGCATGGTTGTCGCAGAAACCAACGGGCTTGTCGGGACTGACATCTTCATGGATATGGTCACAGTAGGCGGAACCATCAACGTCATGCTGGCTGCCACACGTGCTGAGGGCATCACCATCATCCACAATGCTGCAAAGGAGCCGCACATCGTTGACCTGGCGAACTTTCTCGGATCAATCGGCTGCCGGGTCAAGGGCGCCGGCACGGATACCATCCGCATCCGGGGCAACAGGGGCCTGTCCGCAAGACGTCCCTATGCCATCATCCCGGATCAGATCGAAACCGGCACGCTCATGATTGCCGCTGCCGGCACGCATGGCGATGTGACGATTACCGGATGCATCCCGACACATATGGAGGCGCTCACTGCCAAGCTCCTTGAAATGGGCGCACGCGTCGACGAAAAAGACGATGCCATCCGGGTGCGTTCCCTCGGTGCCCATCGGCCGGTCTCGTTTAAAACGCAGGTCTATCCTGGCTTCCCGACAGACCTCCAGCAGCCTATGAGCGCTCTGCTCTGCACAGCTGCAGGCACTTCGCGCGTAGTCGAGAACATCTTCGAGTCCCGCTTCCGTCATCTTGCGGAAATGGAACGCATGGGCGCCAACGTCCGGGTCTATGAACAGACCGCTGTTATTGAAGGTGTTCCACAGCTGCACGCTGCCGCCGTTGAGGCAAGCGACCTGCGTGCCGGCGCCGCCCTGGTCATTGCGGGGCTCATGGCCCATGGCACAACGGAGATCTACAACACCCATTATATTGACCGCGGATATGAGCACCTTGAGACAAAACTCAATTCACTCGGTGCCGAAATCTCCCGCTTTATTCCGTAATTTCTGCCTGTAAAGGCCGGTGTACCTGCTGCTTCCGTGTCAAAAAGACTCAAAAGGTTCGCCAGAAATCACGAAATTCATGGCGAATCTTTTCCCTTTTGGCTGATTTTTCCCTTGTGGACGGCCTTTTTCTTGTCACCTCAAATTCATCATGTTATAATACTGCCCTCTTATGCATTCCGTGCATAAGGATTAATCAACCGGGAGGATACTTACATGCCCCTGATGAAGGAATACAACAAAGATGCAATCAAGGAGTCAATCCTTATCAAATTGCTTCGTTACTATGGTGTGACGCTTGAGGAAGCCACTCCCAAGCAGATCTACGCCGCGGTCGCATCTACAGTTCGCGACCAGATCATGCTCAAGTGGCGTTTTGAAAAGGAAGAGCGCCTCAACTCCAAGGCCAAGCGCCTTTACTATCTCTCTATCGAGTACCTGACCGGCCGCTGGCTCCACAGCAACCTGCTGAACCTCTGCTCCACCGAGGAGTATGTCAAGGCGTTTGATGAGATGGGCCTGACCCTGCGTGGTGTGCTCCACGAGGAGCCGGAACCGGCACTGGGCAACGGCGGTCTCGGCCGTCTGGTTGCCTGCTTCCTCGATTCCCTTGCAACCCTCGACTATCCGGCCATGGGCTGCACCATCCGCTACGAGTACGGCCTGTTCCGTCAGCGCATCGTCGACGGCCAGCAGGTTGAGATTCCGGATGAGTGGCTCACCTACGGCAACGCCTGGGAAATCCCGACGCAGAAAGACGCCGTTCTGGTCCGCTTTGGCGGTCACGTCGTCGAGCAGTGGGTGGATGATGTCAACTATGTCACCATCGAGGATACCGAGGATGTCGTTGCTGTCCCGTACGATCTCCCGATCGTCGGCTATGACAGCGAGGTCGTCGACCGTCTGCGCTGCTGGAGCGCGGTCCTGCCGCAGAACTTCAACTTTGAGCGCTTCTCGACCGGTGACTTCAACAGCTCTACCCGTGACGGCAGCTCTATTGCCGCCCAGATCTCCAAGGTCCTCTATCCTGAGGACAAGTCCTACAACGGAAAGAAACTGCGCCTGATGCAGGAGTACTTCCTGGTCAGCGCCAGCCTCCAGTATGCGCTCCGCGATTTCAAGCGCGTCAATGGAGACAACATCTACCTGCTGCCTGACAAGGTCGTCTTCCACATCAATGACACGCATCCGGCCCTGGTCATCCCCGAGCTCATGCGCATCCTCATTGATATCGAGCATCTGTCCTGGGAGGATGCCGAGCGCATCACCAAGGCAACTGTCGCCTACACTAATCACACGATCATGTCCGAGGCCCTCGAGAAGTGGCCCGAGTCCATGGTTCGCGAGACCCTGCCGCGTATCTACACAATCATGCAGGAACTCAACCGCCGTCTCTGCCAGCGTCTGTTCGACCGCTTCCCGGGACAGTGGGAGCGCATCGGCCACATGGCCATCCTGGCTTACGACCATGCACACATGGCCAATATGTGCATCGCCTACTCCAAGATGATCAACGGCGTTTCTCAGCTCCACGGCGAGATCCTGAAGCGCAGCACGTTTGCGGACTACTACGAGGTCATGCCGGAGAAGTTCACGGCTATCACCAACGGCATCACACCGCGCCGCTGGCTCATGCTCGCCAACCCGGCACTCACCAAGCTGCTTGACGAGGCCATCGGCATCGGCTGGCACAAGGACCTCATGGAGCTCGAAAATCTCCTGCCGCTCGCCGACGATTCCGCGTTCCAGGACAAGTTTGCTGCTGTCAAGCATGAGAACAAGGAACACTTCATGCACTGGATCAACCGTCACCAGGGCCTGGTGCTGGATCCGGATTCCATGTTCGACGTCCAGGTCAAGCGTCTGCATGAGTACAAGCGCCAGCTGCTCAACGCGCTGCACATCCTTGTTCTCTACAACCGCATCTGCGATGATCCGAACTACAACATGCCGCCGCGCACGTTCATCTTCGGCGCCAAGGCTGCTCCGGGCTACTACAGGGCCAAGGAGATCATCCACTTCATCAACGTGCTCTCTGCGCACATCGCCAAGAACGAGCGCGTCTCCAAGTTCCTCAAGGTCGTCTTCCTGCAGAACTACAATGTCTCTACTGCGGAAGTTCTGATCCCTGCCAGCGAGGTCAGCGAACAGCTCTCCACCGCTTCCAAGGAAGCCAGCGGCACCGGCAACATGAAGTTCATGATGAACGGCGCTGTGACCATCGGCACGCTGGACGGTGCAAACGTCGAGATCGCCGACCTGGTCGGTATGGACAACTGCTACATCTTCGGTATGCGTTCACATGAGGTCGAAGCGCTGTATGCCGCCGGCACCTATCGTGCCCTCGACATCTACGAGACCAATGCTGAGCTGCGCCGCGCGCTCAACATGCTCTTTGACGGCTCCCTTACGCCGGACAATCCTCGCATGTTTGAGGGCCTCTACCGTGCGCTGGTCTTCTCCGACAACGGCGGCATGGCCGATCCGTATCTCGTCCTCAAGGACTTCGGCTCCTATCAGGGCTGCCAGAACCGTCTCTTCCATGACTACCTTGATTCCCGTGCCTGGACCCGCAAGGAGATTATCAACGTCGCCAAGAGCGGCATCTTCTCCTCGGACCGCACCATTCAGGAGTACAACGACAAGATCTGGCATCTCAAGGCGCTCACCAAGCACTAATCCATATTCAAAAAGGAACTGCATCCGCAGTTCCTTTTTTATTTCCGGTCACGCGCCGGTCCTGACCGTTATGCCCTCTATGTGACGTCCGTCATTGGCCAGTTCGATCTCCGGATTCAGTGCAGCACCCGGGTGGCTGTCGAGTTTTACGATGCAGATCCCCGTAAACGGCATGTGCAGTATGGCACATACCTGCGGGAACGGCAGGTTAAACAGGTGCGCAACCACCGCTGAAAGCGATCCACCGTGTGCAAACAGTGCCACTGTGTGCTCCGTGTCATCTTCCCGGCAGCAGGTATAGTAAAGGCCCTTTCGCCTGTATCCCAGTGTTTCCAGCCAGGCGTCTACCCCGGCAGCTCTCTCCTCGGCCTCCTCCATCACGCGGTTCGCATCAAACAGCGGATACGGCTTTGCAAAGTCCGCTCCCTCACTGACCATCTTATTCACGATGTCCCACGGATTCCCGCGTGCAAACATCTCACTGCCATCCCTGCTGCCCCAGTACAGTTCATGCATGAACGGCAGTGTTTCTATGTGCGTAAAACCCAGACGAAGTGCTGTCGCCTCCGCTGTCTCTCTGGCCCGGCCCATCGGAGAGGAATAGATTGCCTCAATGCCTTCCCCTGCCAGACGCTCCGCGGCCGCCTCCGCCTGCCGCCACCCCGACGATGTCAGACAGTCCAATTCATAATTCGGCTCCCCATGCCGTACCAGAATAATCCGCATTCTGTCCTTCCTTTCCATCCGTTCAGGAACCTCTGCGTCCATTCATGCACGCTTTGCGCGTGCATGTGGATGCCGGTAGCATAACAAATCACCCCTGAAAAAGCAAGGCATGTCACGCAACATAAACAGAAAGGCTGCCAAATGGCAGCCTCATGTGAAAAAAGGGGGTTCGAATCTATGTGTATAGAAGAAAATCTATGTAAACAGGCCAATGCCTGGAATTGTCCATGATGCCGACCGCATCAGGCAAACACCGTATCCAGTACCTTCATAACCTCACCAGGTTTCAGTCTGTCCTGACGCATCATCATCAGGAAACCATAGAGCATGGTACCAGCAAACTGTTCAGCCATCTCAGAGGATCTGCCCGACTCCTCAAGTATCTGCGCCACCATCCGGGTCATCCCCGGCAGAAGGTGTGCTGCCATCCGGTCGCACATATCACAGTAAACCGCAGCACTCTGAGGAAGTTTCAGATCCTCTGTCATCGGCGCTGTGAAGCACTTCCGCCATTCATCGCCTGCAAACAGCCTGAGCAGTTTCTCCCGTCCCGTTTCAGAGCCGTCCGCTATCCTGTCCGCCTCAGCCTCAAGATAGGCGCAGTACCCTTCCACAACACTTTTGACCATCTCATCCTTGGTTGTGAAATAGTAGTAAAAGAGTCCCTTGGCGACTTTGGCCTCATCTGTAATCTCCGTGACAGAGGTACGTACAAAGCCCTGCCTTGCAAACAAAACAGATGCGATTGCAACCATTTCCGCCTTGCGTTCCTCTGGCGATTTGGTAATCCTCATATTGCATACCTCCCTCGGGTTCATCTCACGGATTAACCGTCTCTTTCAGTGCCTGTCCGATCTGTCCATCTGCAGTCCGTCCGTCTCAGGACACTTCAGCCGGATTTATCTGCCTTTGTTTTTTCGGATGTGCTTATTATATCCATTCCGGCTTTTCCCTCAACACCTACCGGTCCAATGATACATTTCAGCGTTTCAATTGTCCGCATTCCCGCTCATCCAACATGCCAGCCATGCATATCATCACCCATGTCGCGCCCTGATCGAAGATCCAACCTTTCCAGACTCACCCCTGTGGTCTGATCCAGATCAAGATGGACAGGGCCAAAGCTACTTGATGAACCTTTGGCAAACCGAAAAAAATGCCTAGATAGATCATGCCTTTGAACAGGCCTGCACCGCGCAGTCGATATCAAACAGGCCTGGGGCATTGCCGGAATGTTCAGCAGCATTTATTCATGGGGCTGCAAGTCATTCACAGACAACGATGAGGAAGAATGGCTTCGAGGACAGATTGACCTGATGATTGATCACGGAAATCGTGTAAGGAACCTATGCGAAATGAAGTATTCTCCGAGCGAATACATAATCTCCGCAAACAGCCTACGGGAAAAGGATTCATTCTTCCATCATACTCCGAAAAAGCGGAGATGTGCCTTCATTCCACCGTACGGCGTCAAAAGGAATCAGCAGAGCGGCATTGTTGACCACCGGATCTGGCCGGATGACCTGTTCCTTCCCAGGATTTTGGCCTGACCGTGTGTCATGTCTTGGTCAGATGTCTGTTCATTCTTGACTTTTATCCACTGTCCATCTACAATAGCTTTGGATCATCCATTGCTGTTATCAGGTTGAACACATCTGCTAACTGCCGGTTCTGCGTGCACTTTTTGAGTGCAGGATGATCCCCCTGTGTCACCCGAGCTGCCAGAATCGGTTTAGGATAGTAGCCTTATGTGACCCTGTTTTTGATTATAAGCCTTTTTGAAGGAGTTTTTCATGGAACCAACAACTTATGTATGCGGACACCGGAATCCGGATACCGATTCCATCGTTGCCGCTATTGCTTACGCCAGTCTGAAAAAGACCCTTGGCGAAAGCAATTATATTCCCGTCCGTCTTGGGCATCTGAATGATGAGACAAGCTTTCTGCTGAAGCGTTTCGGATTTCAGCCGCCCATGCTTCTGTCTACCGTCCGCACACAGGTGCGGGATATTTCCTTTGACCTTCCCCCAAAGCTTGGCAAGAGCGTACCCGTCAGCCACGCATGGGAGCTGATGCAGGAAAATCCCAATCTGAGTGCACTTCCCGTGACCAATGAGGACGGCTCCCTTTTCGGCATGGTCACTGCCGGCGGTATCGCTGAAAGTGATATGCAGTCCATCTCCAATCCGGTCATTGAAAACGCCCCGATCTTCAATGTGCTTTCCGCTATTGAAGGCACCGTGATCAATCACGATGAGGATGTCTTTGACACGCTCTCAGGAGAGGTAATCTTTGCACTTCCGGATACCGGCGGATATCTGCATAACGTCGGACCCAACTCCATTGTTATTTGCGGGCAGCAGGAAGAAGTTGTCCAGAAAGCGCTTGACCTCAAGGTCAACTGCATCATCCTCTGCCAGAGCAATCTGGCCGAGAAATTCCACGGCATTTCCTCATCTACCTGCATTATCGCCACGCCGTATGACGCCTGGCGTGCTGCACGTCTGCTTTATCAGGCCACACCGGTCAGCCGGATTGCAAAGACGGATGATCTGGTCAGCTTCCAGCTGGATGACTTCCTGGATGATGTTCAGGATGCCGTACTCAAAAGCCGCTACCGCAGCTACCCCGTCATTGACAGTGATGGAAAGGTTGTCGGCACGCTCAGCCGATATCACCTGATCCGGCCCACCCGCAAGCGCCTGATTCTGGTAGATCACAATGAGATGAGCCAGTCCGTCCCCGGCCTTGAGCAGGCTGAGCTGATCGGCATCATCGACCACCATCGTCTGGGCGATGTGGAAACCGGCTATCCGGTCTTCATGCGCAATGAGCCGGTTGGCTCTTCCAATACCATTATCGCCACCATGTTCCAGGAACACGGCCTCATGCCGGGCGAAGCGCTCGCAGGCCTCATGGCGGCAGCCATTATCAGCGATACGGTCATGTTCAAGTCGCCCACGACAACCTCGAAAGACCGGCGAATTGCGGAGCGTCTTGCCAGGATTGCCGGCATCGAACTTGAGGCGCTTGGCAAGGATGTCTTCTCTGCTGGTTCCTCTGATAAGCCTGCCGACGTCCTGCTGAAGACCGACTTCAAGGAGTATCACCTGACAGACCACCGGGTAGGCATCAGCCAGATTACCACGATGGACTCCCGTTCACTCCTCAAGCGTCAGGATGAATTCCTGCAGGAGATGACGCATATCAAAGAGGAGAACAAGTATGATATGGTTCTCCTCATGATCACCGACGTGCTGCGCGAGGGAACGGATCTCATCATCCAGGGCGACCGCGAAATCATCCGCCAGGCGTTCAACCTGCAACGGATCAAAGGAAGCCACGTCTTCCTCCCGGGTGTTGTTTCGAGGAAGAAACAGATGGTGCCCGCGCTGGCCATCCTCTGGGGCTGATCCCCCGTCTGACCTGTTTCTGGCCGCCTGACGGGCAGAGCGGCCATTCCCGGCATAAATCATCTGCTTTGCGTCCCACTGTCCCAAAGACTTTACTGAATGGAGGTATCTGTCATGACTGAAAAAGCCAGGGATCTGACTTCTGAAAGCTGCTCCACTCCGGTGCTCCATCACAATCTGGGGATCCTGTTTCATGAGGAAAGCGGAAAATGCCTGACACATCCATTCTTTATCCTGGCCATCAACGCATTTAAGGAAGCTGCGGAGGACCGTGGTTATGACATCACGTTCATCAACCACAAGATCAGCGGCCCGCTCTCAGAGCATTGCCTCAAATGCGGTGTAGACGGCGTTTTCATGGTCTGCATTGATTTTCAGGATGCCAGGGCCAAAGAACTGGTCACCAGCGGCATTCCCTGCATAACCATGGACCACGTCTACAAGCGCGTGACTGCCGTCCTTTCTGACAATGAGAACGGCATTCGGGTGCTGGTGCAGTATGCAATCGGCAGAGGCCATCGGCGGATTGCCATTATCCATGGCCACAACAATTCCATCGTGACCCGTACGCGCATCAGTCAGTTCAAAAATACCATGGCTTTCCACAACCTTCCCGTCCCCGACTGCTATCTGCGTGAGAGCCGGTATCATGACATTCCATTGACGCGGGATCATGTCCTGGAACTCCTGAAACTGCCTGAGCCGCCAACCTGCATCCTGCTGCCGGATGATATGACCTATCTCGGTGCCCAGGATGCTGCCAGAGAACTTGGGCTGCGGATCCCTGAGGACATCTCCTTTGCCGGCTATGACGGTCTGCCGCTGACCCAGGCGCTCAGTCCCAGACTGACGACAATCCGTCAGAGCAGTGAGCGCATGGGAAGGGTCGCCGCGGAGCGGCTGACTGCCCTGATTGAACATCCGGATACTTTTCCCCGCATGCCCAGTATCTTCCCGGTAGATCTTATCGAAGGCGAGACCGTCTGTCAACTAAACGCGTAGCTGCCGGCAGACGCCCCAGGTGTAAACCACCGGTCGATATCGGCAACGGAATTCGTGATTGATTTTTAACCGGAAAGCCGTTATAATACGCGCCGTGAGGTGAAAGACATGGAAACAAGAGTCGCTGTGATCAGCATTATTGTTGAGAATCCGGAACAAACGCCGGCACTGAATGACCTGCTGCACGAGTATGCCGACTTCATTGTTGGCCGTCTTGGCATCCCCTACCGCACGCGCGGCGTAAACATCATCTGCATCGTGATGGACGCACCGCTGAACAAGATCAACGGGCTGACCGGTGCGCTGGGCCGCTTTGACGGGATCACCGCAAAAGCCGCCTTCTCCAATGTCTGAGCCGTCCGCGCGAATACACTGAAACCATTCAACAACTGAATATTCTTTTCAAACATCCCCTGACACCGAAACGATAACTTGAGGTGAAAGACAAGATGTACTGCGACATATGCCGCCGTATCCTGTTTTGGGGTACGGCGTTTTTTTATCCGGAGGCAAAACATGAGTTTACAGAACACACCCGCTGCCGAACGGGTCCACATTGGCTTTTTCGGCCGGCGAAACGCCGGCAAATCCAGTCTGGTGAATGCCATCACCGGCCAGGCCCTTTCTGTCGTTTCAGAAGTGAAAGGCACCACAACGGATCCGGTCATCAAAACCATGGAGCTCCTGCCCCTTGGCCCCATCGTCATCATTGACACCCCCGGTTTTGATGATGTCGGCGAGATCGGCGCACTCCGTGTTGAGAAGATGCAGCAGTCCCTCACAAGGACCGATATCGCCGTCCTCGTTGCAGATGCGACAGAAGGGCTTACCGAGGATGACCATGAGATGTTGCGCACTTTTGAGACCAAGGCGCTCCCTCATCTGACCGTTTTTACCAAATGCGACCTTCTCGAGGCCGTTCCAGCAGATACAGCGGACACCTGCTATGTGAGTGCGCAGACAAATGCCGGCATCCATGCGCTCAGGGAACGCCTGGCCCGTCTCATGCCCCGGCAGGCAGAAAAGCCCATTGCCTGTGATCTGGTCAGGCCCGGCAAGCTGGCTGTACTGGTCTGTCCCATCGACTCAGCTGCACCAAAGGGACGGCTCATCCTGCCTCAGCAGCTCGTTCTGCGGGACCTGCTCGATCACGGCATGGGTGCACTGGTCGTCCGCGAAACAGAACTCGCCTGTGCCCTTGATTCCCTGACGGCTCCCCCTGATATCGTCATTACCGACAGCCAGGCCTTCCGTGTCGTTGCCGAAACCGTACCCGACGATATTCCTCTCACCTCCTTTTCTATTCTCATGGCCCGCTACAAGGGATTCCTTGAGACTGCTGTGCGCGGCGTCGCCGCACTGGACCATCTGAAACCAGGGGATACCGTCCTCCTCGCAGAAGGGTGCACCCATCACCGGCAGTGCGGTGATATCGGTACAGTGAAAATCCCTGGCTGGCTGCGGAAACACGCCGGGCATTATCTCAGCATCATTACCTGCAGCGGACACGATTTTCCCAAGAATCTCAGGCGGTATGCGCTGGTCATTCATTGCGGCGGCTGCATGATCACCGAGCGCGAGGTTCAGGAACGCATGCTCGAGGCCTCATCTCAGGGTGTTCCTTTCACGAATTACGGAACAGCTATCGCCCGGATGACCGGCACGCTCGAGCGCAGTCTGCGCCCCTTCCCGGAGCTTCACCGTCTGATCGTTCCGGAGGCCTGAGATGGACCTCAGAATCAGCAACCTGATCGACAAACTGGCCAAAACCCGCTGCCTGACTGAGACCGAATACAATGCGCTGCTGGACGGATATACGCCCGAGGCTGCGCAGCAGCTCGCAACGCTTGCCACAGATGTCCGGCAGCGGATCTATGGCAATGAAATCTTTATCCGCGGCCTCATAGAGATAAGCAACATCTGCCGGAATGACTGCCTGTACTGCGGCATTCGCCGGAGCAATGCCAAATGCACGCGGTATCGGCTGACCCCGGAGGAAATCCTCGCCTGCGTTGAGACGGGATACCCGCTCGGTTTCCGGACATTCGTCCTGCAGGGCGGCGAGGACAGCTACTATACGGATGACCTCCTCGCCGGGCTGATTGCCTCGATCAAGGCCGCTCATCCCGACTGTGCCGTAACACTCTCCCTCGGTGAGCGCGGCAGCGATAGTTTCAGGCGCCTCCGCGATGCAGGCGCAGACCGATATCTCCTCCGGCATGAAACAGCCGACGAGGCGCATTACAAAATGCTGCACCCTGCCGCCATGTCCTATAGCAACCGAATGAACTGCCTCGTATCCCTCAGGGAAACCGGTTACCAGGTTGGCTGCGGGTTCATGGTTGGTTCGCCGTGGCAGACCTCCGCCATGCTCGCAAAAGACCTCAAATTCATTGAGCAGTTCAAACCGGACATGTGCGGTATAGGCCCATTCATCCCGCATCATGACACCCCGTTCCGGGACTTCAGTGCCGGCAGTGTCACGCTCACCTGCTATCTCCTGTCCATTATCCGGCTCATGCATCCGACAGTCCTGCTCCCGGCCACCACCGCACTGGGCACCCTTCATCCGGAGGGACGTGAGCTTGGCATTCTGGCAGGCGCCAATGTTGTCATGCCGAACCTCTCACCGGCAGATGCCCGCAAAAAGTACGAGCTCTACAACAACAAGCTGAATACCGGTGCAGAATCCGCCCAGCACGTGGATGAACTGAGACAGAGAATGCGGTCTATTGGCTGCGAGATCGTCAGCAGCCGCGGCGACGTCAGGAGGGCAGCAGATGCATAAAACACCTGGAAAACGCCTTGCGCGCACACTGCCGCCGCTGGCCGGTATCGCCGTCGTCCTGCTTGTCTGGCATCTGGCCTGCAGCATTGGTCACATCAGCAGCTATGTCCTTCCCTCTCCTCAGAAAGTCGGCAGCACCTTCATGAAAATGGCCGCCTCAGGCGAGATTTCAAGGGATATTCTGGTCAGTTTCAGCCGCGTCCTGCGCGGATTCAGCATCGCTTTTGCGCTTGCCTTCCTCCTGGCACTGCTGCGCATCGCCCTGCCGGCATCCGATCCCTATCTGGCACCATTTGTCCAGTTTTTCAGGAATGTTCCCCCGATCTCCATGATCCCCCTGCTCATCCTGTGGTGCGGCATAGGAGAAACAACCAAGACAGTCATCATCGTGCTCGCGGCCTTCTTTCCCATGTATCTGGCTATTGTCAAAGGCTTTACCAGTTACGACCCAAAACTCCTTGAAGTGGCGCGCGTCTTTCACTACACCTGGGCGAGGACATTCCTTCGCGTCATTCTGCCCTCCGCCCTGCCGGACATCCTGCTCGGCATGCGTACCAGCCTCGGCTATGCATGGCGGGCAATTATCGGGGCGGAGATGGTTGCCGCATCAACCGGTCTCGGGCACATGATCCTCTTTGCTCAGCAGATGTCACGGACCGACAAGGTCATCGTCGGCATCCTGATCATCGGGCTGACCGGTCTCATCACGGACTGGCTCCTGGGACTGCTCATCAACCGCCTTGCAGGCAGGAGGGCACAGCATGGCTGGGATTGAAATACGCGACCTCCATAAATCGTATACCGTCGACGGGCGTCACCTGCCTGTGCTAAACGGCATCCACCTTTCTCTCAGAGAGGACGGCATCACCGTTGTGCTCGGCAAGAGCGGATGCGGCAAAACCACCCTGCTCCGTCTCATTGCGGGGCTTGAACAGCCGGATTCAGGAACCATCCGGTTTGACAGCACACCAAAGACAGCCTTTGTCTTCCAGGAGCCCCGCCTCATGCCCTGGCTCTGCGTCCGGGACAACATCCAGTTCAGCCTCAGCCGTCGCGACATCTCCCCCGAGGAAACACAGTGGATTCTCGAGACTGTCGGACTGTCCGGCTTTGAGCGGGCTTATCCGCACCAGTTGTCCGGCGGCATGCAGCAGCGCGCAGCACTGGCCCGCGCCCTCATCTATCACCCCTCGTTCATTATGATGGACGAACCGTTTGCTGCACTGGATCATTTCACCCGGGAGGATATGCAGCGGGCACTGCTTGATATTCGCAGCAAAACCCATGCCAGCATCCTGTTTGTTACCCATTCCATTGACGAGGCGCTGACCCTCGCCGATACCATCGTCCTGATTTCAGGCGGCGTCATCTCCGCGGAATACGCGATTTCCGTATCCCATCCCCGCCACCTTCTGACAGATGAGATGATCTCGCTCAAACGCCGGATCGTCGCCGACCTGGAAAATGCAACCTGACCTCATCCGCCCCTGCGGCGGTTGATCTGCCTGGCCATTCCGGCCTTTGCCGGATAGGCCGGCGAATAGATTTCAATTATTGTATTTGGAGGCAACCCATGAAAAAAAGTCTGTTTCTGTTTATTTCTCTGATCCTCGTTCTTTGCCTTTCCGGCGCCTTCGCAGAGGGTCTGTCCATTGACCACCTGACCGTCACCTACGTCACCTCCCCGCTCAACGTCCCCAGCATCGTCGAAAAGGAAAACGGCATCTTTGCAAAGGTGCTCGGCATTCCGGTTGACTACGCCGAAATCACCTCCGGTGCGGATCAGACCCAGGCACTGGCCTCAGGCGATGTCCAGCTGCTGTACGCGGTCGGCGGCACCTCCATTATCCTTTCCGCAGCCAACGGTGCAGACATCAAGGTTCTAAACATGTACAGCCGTGCGCCCGAGGCCTTCTGCATGTACAGCAAGGATGAAAGCCTGACCTCGCCGGAATCCCTGAAAGGCAAGGTCATTGCCGGACCGGCAGGCACCAACCTGCATGAGCTGCTGGTCGCCTATCTCAAAACCGCCGATATGACCATTGACGACGTCCAGTATGTCAGCATGGGCATCCCGGATGCCAAGGCCGCGCTTGACGGCGGAAGTGCAGATGTCGCACTGCTTGGCGGCGCTGCCGCATACAACGCATCTTTGCAGGGTTACCACCTCGTCGCCAACGGCAAAGGGCTGATCAAGGCCATTATCGCAGTCGCCGTGACACAGAAATTCGCAGATGAGCACCCTGATGTCATCGCAAAAATCACTGAGGCGCAGGAAGAAATCATGCAGTTTATTGAGGCGGATCCGGATGCTGCCTACGCTTTGACAGCATCATACCTCGATCTCACCACGGACGCAGTCGTCGAAATGGCAGCAGCCTATGACTTCTCCCTCGACATTTCCGATGATGACGTCGCCGGTTTCCAGAAAACCGCCGATTTCATGGCCAGTTCCGAAATGATTGACGCCCCGTATGATGTTACCGGTCTTTTCATGAACTGATCCCTGCCATATTTCCACAATACAGCCCCTGAAGCGCCAGGGGCTGTTTTATTGTGTCTCAATTTCCCTCGTCTATAGCATCCAGGCCTTCTCCGCGTCTCCAGTCTTAGTGTTTTTTGTGCTGACTAAAGCGTCATTGGTGCCCCTTCGAATGCCCATGACACCATCCGCCCTCTACATCTGGAAGTTCACAAAGTATGACACTCTGTAACGACAAAAGGGCATAACAAAATGGTTTTTCAACACAAAATCATGATGTCTGTAGTCTTTTCGTCTTCTTTGTAAGCAAAGAAATCCTCACCGCAATACATTAGTGGGATAGGGATTAGAGCGTACCTGCTCAGACTGCCATTACCACATCATTTATCCGCTTACACTTCACAAGATTCTCAGCATATATTTCAGTCACACCGTGATTCTCGACAAGTTCTTTTTCGATTTCCTCATCCGAAGCGCCAAACCTACGCCCCGCACTGATAACTGCCTGATAAATATCGGTCTTATGTTCTGCTTTCTCGATATACTTTGGATTGTACATTTTAAACATGATTCTCTGTACCTCCGTTCTGTGTTCGTATAAACAATCTTTCAAATAACCCGACCACACTCCCGTCACACCGTTCCTCTATGCTCATCCCCAGCCGTCGCCTCAGGAACTCTCAGACACTTTAAGCCATCCTCTCCACCTCGGGTTGATCAACCCCTTTTACCTCGATCTTTCGGAGCATCAAAAATGGAGTTTTTGAAACTTCCCATGAAACCACCTTGTCACAGCCCAAAAGGCATCCTGTCCCCAGTCTGGTTTCAGGATGCCTTTATCTCCTTGCCATTATGTCATCATGGAAACGGTGGGCAATTCATACCGACCTAAGTGCCCCGCTGAACAGTTCTTCGGCATCAGATGCTGATGGTCACTGTTTTCTGGCTGCACAGCGCCTCGCTGTTGCCAACGAAGATCGGGTACTCCATATGCTCCAGAACCCAGGTTCTGGTGCTTGGCTCGTAGTACCTGAGCTTCTCCAGCGGAATATGAATCGTCACCGGCTTCGTCTCACCGGGCTCAAGCGAAACACGTGCAAAGCCTTCCAGCTGCTTAACCGGGCGGTCTACCGCAGAATGTTCAAACCCGACATAAACCTGGACAACCTCCGTACCTGCACACCCGCCGGCATTGGTCACAGATGTTGTGACAACCAGTTCATCGTCTTCAACCGCTGCGGTCGGCGTACCAAAGGCAAATTCGGTATAGGACAGGCCGTGACCATACGGATAGAGCGGCGCAATGTTCTTCTTATCGAGGCGCGTATAGCCATGGTAGTACTCATAGTACTGGTCCGTTGCCTCCCAGTCAACATAAGGCAGATCTGCCTCATTTACCGGGACAACAAACGGCAGTTTACCGGACGGATTCACATCACCAAAGAGGATCTCGGCAAGCGCCGTTCCACCTTCCATGCCCGGATAATACGCTATGATCACGCTCCCGACGCTGTCAATCCATTCTTTCATCGTGATCATATTGCCGCCGATCAGCACTGCCGTGCTCTTCGGATTGACCGGGCCGACTGCCTGCAGCAGCTCAATATCCTTCTGGTGCAGACCAAGCGACTGCTTGCGGTCACCGCCCACAGCGCCGAGATAGTTCTCCGTGCCCTCCATGGCAACAAACTCACCCTCGTCGTCATGGTTGTATCCCACAATAAAGACAACCGCATCCGCCGCAGCGGCGATCCGCTTTGCCTCCTCGATATCCGAGCCGTCCGCATAGAGAATCTCCACATCCGGGACCACTTTCCGGATGCCTTCCTCCGGCGTAACCACATAGGCCGGACGGACACGGCTAGAACCGTAGTCGCCGATGTTCGGCTTCTTCGCAAGCTCGCCGATCAAAGCAAGTTTCCTGACTTCCCCGCGTTTGAGCGGCAGCACATCCTGGTTTTTCACCAGTGTAATGCTCTCCTCAGCTGCCCGCTTAGCCAGATCAATATGCGCCTGACAGCCGACCACGGACATATCATATTCCCTGTGATCCCTGTCAAAGGCAAGAATGGTCCTGACAATGCGCAGCGCAGCATCATTGATCCTTGACTCCGGAACAAAGCCATCTTTGACCGCCTGAACCAGTTTCTTTCCGAACTCAAGCGTCCACAGCATCTCAATATCCTGTCCGCCGTTGGCTGCCTCAACCGTATCCTTTACGCCCCAGCAGAAGTCGGACATGACAAAGCCGTCAAAGCCCCACTGCTCCTTGAGCACCTCAGTCAGCAGATAGTGGTGATGTCCGCAGTGTACGCCGTTATAGCGGTTGTAGCTGGACATGATGCTCGCCGCACCGGCATCCAGGCAGTCCTTGAAATGCGGCAGGTATACCTCTTTCTCTGTCCGCTGATCACACGTAACCGACACCTTGAAACGGGCATTCTCCATATCATTGAATGCATAATGCTTGACGCATGCCATGACGTCCTCAGCTTGCACGCCACGCACCAGTGCCGCGCCCATGGCGCCGATATGGCGCGTCTCCTCGCCATAGCTTTCCTGACTGCGTCCCCAGCCCGGATTATACGGCAGGTTGATGCACACACCGGCAAAGAGGTTGCCGCCATACGCCCGGACCTCGCGCCCGATCGCATGACCGATTTCCTCTTCCAGCGTCGTATCAAAGGATGCACCTCTGGCCATGGATACCGGGAAACAGGTCGTCTTTCCCACACCGCACACCACGCCACGTGGTCCATCGCAGAACTTCATCGGCGGAATACCAAAGCGTTCAATTCCCCCCGCATCATACGGCAGTGCATTGTAATGCGCGTCCTCGGATGCAAGCATTCCGCCCAGCACCTCGCTGATTTTCTCCGGCGGGATACCCTGGATGTCAATATTGCCCGACATCAGGAAGACCTTTTCCTCGAGGGAAAGCTGGTCCACAATTTTCTGCGCTTCCTCTGTAAACGCAAGCCGCTGTTCTCTTGTCTGTGCTTTTGACATTCAAACGTCCTCCTTGTTTATTTTCTCCATTCTGTTCTGGAGTTTCTGCGTGATATTTTACAGCATTTACCCATTTCACGCAAGGTATCCGAAGGAGCATGGCATGCTTGAATGTGACATGTGAAGGCCCCGTGTAAAGGCCCATGGATGTGAACAAACGAGGCCGTTTTGCAGAAAATGCCACATATGGACGTCAATTGAGCAGCTCTGGTTACAGGCATCCTTGTCACCAGACTAATAACGCAGATAGGTTCATGTTCAAGAAAATGGCAAAGTCATCTGGCAGACAGACATGTCACATGATATGCGTTTCCCAGGGACCTCCTGAATCGTATGCGTATGACCGTATGAGCAGCAGACTTTTGAATTCAAGGGCAACGCCATCATGGTTTACTGTTCAACAGGCGCTGCTTGGGTAACAATACCCAGGTGACTACTCAAATCACTCCCCCAATAAATTACGATTATTCCGAAGCGCTGGCGCTTTTGAAGGACGATATTGCCGTGACCGTTTATCACCCTGCAGACGGGGCGCTTGCAACCGCCACAATCGGTTATGCCGGCGAAATATATGCTGTAAATGGTCTGAACGAGAAGGGGCTGTTCCTGGAGCTGAACAACGGCAAGCCCTCGGCAAATATCAAGTCCCCGAATGCCCGCGTCACCGGAACCACCATGCTCTTTGAGATTCTGTTTGAGGCGGACACGCTGGATGACATGGACCTTTTCTTCAATACAGTGAATTGCAGTTCTTCCTACATCATCAACGTGGCCGATACGAAAGAGGCTCGCTCCTACGAATGGTGCCCGATCGGTGTCAAGCGCGGAGCGGCCGATCTGCCGGAGGGACTGCTGGTTTCCACAAACTATTACGTCAATTCAGAGTGGCTGTTCTCAAAGCCGTCCGATCAGGCATCCTGGGAAGGCCTGACCCGCCGCAACAATCTTATCACGCTGTGTGAGGCGGAAAAGGGAAAAATGACCGAGGCAGAGATGATGCGGATCATCGAAACGCCCATTGAAGAAGGCGGTGCCGAGAATCATCTGACCGTCTATCAGCTGGTCGTCGTGCCCGGAACCATGACCCTGTGGATGAGAGTAATCGGAGGATCAGACTGGACACCCATTGATATGGGCAGCTTTTTGATAAAAGATTAATCGGCTCAGAGCCGGCAAATAAACAGCTGAACACCGAAACAGGAGCCTGCTTTAAGCAGGCTCCTGTTTCTTTTTTACCTCTTCAATTGCATCAGATTATCTGCACCGAATCACTATTGTCAGGAAAATCAGATTCCGCTGGCACCGTAGTTGGACAATACACGGGCGGACGGATCATCCACGTTGCAGCCCGGCCATGTCTTGTTGGGCATCCAGAAGTCCACGATCATCCTCGCCTGGCCGGGATAGGTTTTCTCAAACAGTTCGCGGTAGAGAAGGCTTTCCTTTGTAAACGGCGGGCAGTAACCGTATCCGGCTGCGCGCTCATGGAACTCGGCATCCGTATAGGTCCGTTCCGCCAGTGCCTTGAGATCTCCAACCATGGAATGACCGACTGCATCAGAGAATGCCGCTTTCTGGCGCCAGAGAATCTCATCCGGCAGCAGGTGATCATCCTCGAATGCCTTGCGGATCAGATACTTGCCCATGTTATGCCGGTTCATCTTGAGCTCCGGGTCAACACTCATGGCATAGCGGACAAACTTGAGATCGCCAAACGGCACACGCGCCTCAAGCGAGTTGACCGAAATGCAGCGGTCAGCACGAAGCACATCATACATGTGCAGCTCCCGGATCCGCTTTTCTGCCTCCTCCTGGAATGAGGCTGCATCCGGTGCGAAGTCCGTGTATTTGTATCCAAAGAGCTCGTCTGAGATTTCACCAGTCAGCAGAACCCGGACATCCGTGTGCTCATGGATGTACTTGCAGACCAGATACATGCCAATGGATGCGCGGATTGTCGTAATATCCCACGTGCCAAGGAGCGCTACCACCTCCGGCAGCGCGTCGATGACGTCCTGCTCGGAAATGATGACCTCGGTGTGCTCGCTGCCGATGTAATCTGCCACCATCCTCGCATACTTGAGGTCTATCGCGTCAATATCCATGCCTATGGCAAACGTGCGGATCGGCGTATCCAGCGCCCGCTGAGCAATGGCACAGACCAGAGAGGAGTCAAGGCCGCCGGAGAGCAGGAAGCCAATAGGTGCATCCGCATCCAGACGCTTCTCTACGCCATCTATGAGGAGCCTGCGCAGCTTCGCACAGACAGCCTCCTCCGTCTTCATCGTGAACTGATCCACATGCGCCGGGTCCGCATACTGGACAAACTTCCCGTCAATCCAGTAATGCCCCGGCGGGAACGGCAGGATCTGATCACACAGCCCGACCAGGTTCTTCGGTTCGCTGGCAAAAGCCATCCCGCCATCCGGCAACACGCCGTAATACAGCGGCCGGATGCCAATCGGATCTCTCGCAGCGATTAGCTTCCCCTGCTTCCCATCATAAAGGATCATCGCGAACTCCGCGTCAAGCGTTTTGAACATCTCAACGCCGTACTCTCTGTAGAGCGGCAGCAGAATCTCACAGTCAGACTCGCTCTTCAGCGGATACTGTTCAAGGAGGCGTTCCCGGATAGGCCGAAATCCATACAGCTCTCCGTTGCAGATGACATAGTCGTCATCCATCTTAAACGGCTGCATACCGCTTTCGGTAAGGCCCATGATCGCCAGACGGTGAAAACCCATATATCCCCATGGGAACGACATGAACCGGCTCATATCCGGTCCCCTCGACTGAGTCCGCTCGAAACAGTCACGGATGGTCGCCTCAGGGATGGATCTGCTCTGCACAGTAAAAATAGCACACATAAAAAGGGCACCTCCAATATGATCTGGCAGTCATTTCGTTTCAGGACGAAGACTGCCGTTTCGTGGTGCCACCTGAATTGCTTCTCTTTTATCGGACTCGGACAAGCCCGGACGGGGATAACGTGCCGTCTGCACGCCGCGCCTACTTGCACACCACAGGCCGCGCCTGTCTGCGTTCAGTTTGGACTTGGAAGGGTTTTTCGCCGAGGGTGCGATACGGGACTCTCACCAGCGCCCGCTCTCTGGGACCGCATGATTCCGGGTACTCTGCTTCCGCATTGCTTTCCTGTTTTCAATTGCGGATATTCTATCACCGGCCCGGGATTCTGTCAACAGCATTTTGCATGTTTTGTTTGATAAAATTGCATTTTTTATAGTTTTATTCGTCTTCATATCAGTTTTTGCAATTTTCTTTTGAAAATATTTCATTTTCTGCTTGACAGGCATCCCATCTCAGTGGTATCATCTCCCGCAGACAGGCAAGGGGGTCATGTCATGGACTCTTTTGCCTTTTTTTCGTTTAATCCGACTTTAAGGAGGAACACACATGAGTAAGTATTCAAAGGAAGACATCATCCGTCTGGTCAAGGAAAATGATGTGGAATTCATCCGCATGCAGTTTACCGACATTTTCGGCCAGCTTAAGAATGTCGCCATTACTGCAAGCCAGATTGAAAAGGCCGTCAACAACCAGATCATGATCGACGGCAGCAGCATTGAGGGTTTTGTCCGAATCAATGAAAGCGACCAGTACCTGTATCCGGATCTGGACACTTTCACCATCCTGTCCTGGCGTCCTCAGCACGGGAAAGTTGCCCGCCTGATCTGTGATGTCTACAATCCGGACGGTACGCCGTTTGCCGGTGATCCCCGTGGTGTTCTCAAAAAGGTACTTGCGCATGCCGCTGACTTGGGCTATTCGTTCAATGTCGGTCCGGAATGCGAGTTCTTCCTCTTCCAGACGGATGAGCAGGGCCGCCCAACGACAACCACGTCCGATGAAGCCGGCTACTTCGATCTTGGTCCGCTGGATCATGGCGAGAGCACCCGCCGTGAGATCTGCATGTCCCTTGAGCAGATGGGCTTTGAGATCGAAGCAAGTCACCATGAGGTTGCCGCAGGCCAGCACGAAATCGATTTCAAGTATGCGGATGCGCTGACTGCAGCTGATAACATCATGACCTTCAAGCTTGCCGTCAAGACGCTGGCGCAGAACAACGGCCTGCATGCCACATTCATGCCCAAGCCGGTTTTTGGCATCAACGGCAGCGGCATGCACACCAACATGAGCCTGTTCCGTGACGGAAAGAACGTCTTCGCAGATCCGTCCGATCCGCTCGGTCTGTCCAAAGAGGCGTATTCCTTTATCGCAGGCATCCTTGCCCACGTCCGTGGCATGGCCGCGGTCACGAATCCGCTCGTCAACAGCTACAAGCGTCTGGTTCCCGGCTATGAGGCACCCTGCTACCTGGCCTGGAGTGCCAGCAACCGCTCCGCACTGATCCGCATCCCGGCAGCCCGTGGTCAGGCCACGCGTGTCGAGCTGCGCTGCCCGGATCCGTCCTGCAACCCGTACCTCAATATGACCGTCTGTCTGGCTGCCGGCCTTGACGGCATCGAGAAGGGACTGACCCCGCCGGCAGAGATCACGGAGAACATCTTCGCAATGGATGCCGCAACCCGTGAGGCCAAGGGCATTGCAAGTCTGCCGGGTACCCTGAGTGAAGCCATTGACTGCTTGCTGCAGGATCCGGTGATCTGTGCATCGCTTGGCGAGCACGTGCTGAGCCAGTATGTCGACGGAAAGCGCAAGGAATGGGATGCTTACCGGACGCATGTCAGCCAGTGGGAAATCGACCGCTATCTGGTCTTGCAGTAATCCGCCGCACGCTGTCCCATCTACCCGAACAGGTACACGCAAGCGCGTAAAACGAGAAAGGAGGCATGTCCGTGCCGAGAATTCTGATCGCCAGTCCAAGTGACCGTGTCCGGTCTCAGTTGTCCCGGATACTGACATCCTCCGGTTTCTCCATCTTTCGCATCTGCGCGTCCGGCAGTGAGATACGAAGGTCTCTCAGCGAATGCGACAACACGCTGCTTCTGATGGCAGGCCTCTTTCCGGATGCCCCGCCCGAGGATCTGCTCTCAGATTTCAAACATCAGCTCCAGATTCTGCTGATTGCCAGGCCCATGATCATCGCAGAACACTCCTGTCACGGGCTCTTTCACCTCAGCTACCCCTGTTCGGGCAGCACGCTGATTGGCGCGGTAGAGATGCTCATGCAGATGCAGGTGATGAATCACCCCCAGCGCACGGAACCGGAGCGGCAGCTGGTTGAGCATGCCAAGTCACTGCTTATGACGCATCACGGCATGTCAGAGCCCGAGGCACACCATCACATGCAGACCTATGCCATGAGTCATGGTCTCAAGATGACCGATTATGCCCGGCAGATCCTGGAACACACCGCGAATGCCGCACAATCCCTGCAGGAAACGGACGACATTCTGAGATAAGACAAACGCCATCGGACATGATCCGATGGCGTATCCATTACAACAATAAGAGGAAGGAGACCAGGTCATGCAGGACTATCCACTCTACCAGGAGACACTGGAGCACGAATCCTGTGGCGTTGGCGCCATCGTCGATCTGATCGGCAAGCGCACTCACAGGACAGTCGACCAGGCGCTCAGGATTGTCGAACGCCTTGCCCACCGTGCCGGCAGCGATGCACTCGGTACGACCGGTGACGGCGTCGGCATTATGACACAGATCCCCCATGCCCTGTTTGCCGTCTGGGCTCAGGAAGAGGGGTTCTCCCTTGGCAGTCCCGGTGATTACGGCGTCGGCATGTTCTTTCTGCCCGAGGATGAAATCGGCGCCGCGAATATCTGCCGGATCTTTGAGCAGCTTGCCGTTTCAGAAGGGATTCAGATCATCGGGTGGCGGGATGTTCCCTGTCATCCGGCACAACTTGGCGCCGGTGCAAGGCGGACCATGCCGCGCATCCGGCAGTGCTTCCTCCGCAGGCCAGCCGGCATTGAGGGAACCCTCTCCTTTGACCGGCGTCTCTACATTCTCCGCAGGCTTTTTGAAAAGCAGAATACAGATACCTACATCTGCTCGCTCTCCTGCCGCACCATCGTCTACAAAGGCATGATGCTGGTCAGCCAGCTGCGGTCTTTCTATGACGACCTGCAGGACGTCCGATACGATTCGCAGTTTGCGATGGTCCATTCCCGCTTTTCCACCAATACTTTCCCCAGCTGGTCCAAGGCGCATCCCCAGCGCATGCTGCTCCATAACGGCGAAATCAACACCATCCGGGGCAACCATGACCGCATGAAAGCGCGTGAGGAAACCATGCGCTCCGAGATACTCGGTGCGGAAATGCGCCGGGTCCTGCCCGTAGTCGACCCGGACGGCAGTGACTCCCAGATGCTTGACAACACGCTGGAATTCCTGGCCATGAACGGGTTCCCACTGCCGCTGGCCGGCATGATTCTCCTGCCGGAACCCTGGCAGGGGCAGATGGAACCCACGCCGTGGCGGGATCTGTACCGTTACTATGCCACCATGATGGAGCCCTGGGACGGACCGGCCGCCATTCTCTACTCGGACGGCGACCAGCTCTGCGCGTCACTTGACCGGAATGGGCTGCGTCCCCTGCGCTGTGCGCTGACAGATGACCATCGTCTGATCCTCTCCTCTGAGGCGGGCGTCCTGTTCGAGGAAAACGCACATATCATCCGGCGCTGGAAATTGCGCTCAGGCGACATCCTCCTGGCAGATCTGCACACAGGTGAGCTGCTTGAAAGCGACGCGGTCAAGACCAGGCTTGCATCAAAGCATCCCTATTCTGAATGGATGCAGAGCCAGATAGAGCTTTCCGATCTTACCGCCGACCAGCAAGGCAGTGCCACAGCTGCACCTCTCCCTGAGGATGAACGTCTGCAGCTCACCAGAGCCTTTGGCTATACGCACGAGGATCTCATGGACATCCTCCTGCCCATGGCCGAAAAGGCTGCAGAGCCCATCATCTCCATGGGTGCAGATGAGGCGCTTGCCGCTTTCTCAAAAACGCATCCGCCGCTGTTTGATTATTTCAGGCAGCGGTTCGCACAGGTCACCAACCCGCCTATTGACGCGCTCAGGGAGGCCTGCAAGACCGACTGCTCCATCTACATCGGCGATGACGGCAACCTGCTGTCCCAGGGCGCAGAAAACTGCACCGTGCTCGAACTGTCCTCGCCCATCCTCAGCGAAACCGAACTTCACCGCATTGAGCAGATAGATCATCCCGCTTTTCATGTGGAGAAAGTTTCGCTCGCCTATCCTGTCCAGTGCACGCTCAAGCAGGCGCTTGCTGCTTTCTTCGACCGCTGTGACCAGGCCTGCACACGAGGGGCAAATATCCTGATCCTCACTGACCGGGGCATTGACAGGACACGCATGGCCATTCCCTCTCTCCTGGCCGTCTCCGCACTTGAACAGCACCTGATAGAGTGCAAGAAGCGGACAGCCGTTTCCGTCATCCTTGAAAGCGGCGAGCCCCGGGATGTGCACCATCTTGCGCTGCTTATCGCCTTTGGCGCACGCGCGGTCAATCCATACCTGGCGCATGACTGTGTCCGTGCACTGGTCACGGACGGTCTTCTCAATACAGATGCCGTCACTGCCGTTTCAAACTATGATCACGCGCTGGTTTCAGGCGTTCTCAAGATCGCCTCAAAAATGGGCGTGTCAACGCTCCAGGCTTACCAGAGTGCGCAGCTCTTTGAAACTGTCGGTCTGGACGCTGACCTGGTTCGGCGTCACTTTACCAATACACCGTCTGTGCTCGGCGGAACAAGCCTTGAGGACATTGAGGCAACCGCACGGCATTATCACACTGCCGCTTTCGGCAGTCAGACGGGCATGCCAGGCCTGCCGAGTATTGGCCGTCACCGGTTGCGCAGCGGACCGGATACCGAGGCACATCTGTACTCGCCAAATGTCATCCATCTCCTGCAGCAGGCTGTCCGCACCAATGACAGCGCACTGTTTGAGGCATACAGCGAAGCGGTGCAGCAGGAAGGACCGAGAACCATCCGTTCCATGCTCAGTTTCCGCTTTGACTGCTGCACACCGGTTCCGCTTGAGGAAGTAGAACCCGTTGAATCCATCGTGAAGCGCTTCAGAACCGGCGCCATGTCCTACGGCTCCATCTCCCGGGAAGCACATGAATGCATGGCAAAAGCCATGAATCATCTGGGCGGCAGGTCCAACAGCGGTGAGGGTGGCGAGCTTTCTTCCCGTTTTGGCACGGATCTCAACTCTGCGATAAAGCAGGTGGCCTCAGGGCGTTTCGGCGTCACCCGGGAATACCTCCTCTCCGCCAGCGAGATTCAGATCAAAATGGCGCAGGGTGCAAAGCCCGGTGAAGGCGGCCATTTGCCGGGTGCAAAGGTCACAGAGGATATCGCCAGGACGCGCTGTTCGACACCCGGCATCTCCCTCATTTCCCCGCCGCCGCATCATGACATCTACTCCATTGAGGACCTGGCAGAGCTCATTTACGACCTGCAGTGTGCCAATGAGAACGCAAAGATCACCGTCAAGCTGGTTGCAACAGCCGGCGTCGGGACCATCGCCAGCGGTGTTGCCAAAGCCGGTGCCGGCGGCATCCTCATCTCCGGCGGTGAGGGCGGCACAGGCGCCGCACCCATGAGCAGCGTTCATCATGCCGGACTCCCGTGGGAGATAGGGCTTGCTGAGGCGCACCAGGTGCTCTGCCGGAACCGGCTGCGCCAGTGCGTAACGCTTGAAACAGACGGAAAGCTCATGACCGGCCATGACGTTGCCGTTGCCCTCCTGCTGGGTGCCGAGGAATTCGGCTTTGCGACCGCCCCGCTCATTACCATGGGCTGCCGCATGATGCGCGTATGCCATCTGGGCACCTGTCCTTTCGGCATAGCCACGCAGAACCCCGAACTCCGCAAACGCTTCACCGGCAAACCCGAGTATGTTGAGCGCTTCATGTGCATGATTGCAGAGCAGCTCCGTCACATCATGGCGCGCCTCGGTGCCCGGACCGTAACTGAACTGGTTGGCCGCAGTGACCTGCTCTGCATGAAGCCTGGAACCCCTGTCGATCTCAGCGACCTGATCGGTTTCGCGCGGAATACGCACTTTATTCCCGGCCAGCAGCGCAGCTTCAACCTGGCCGAGCGCACGGACGTGCGCCTGTTCCAGAACCATGTCCAGCTCATGACAACAGACCGCGCTTTCGGCACCATGCTCCGCGGCGACCGCACCATCCAGGCGCAGGGCTGCGGCGGTCAGTCCTTTGGCGCATTCCTGCCAGAGGGACAGACGATAACCCTGTACGGCGTTGCCAACGATTACCTCGGAAAAGGCCTCTCCGGCGGCACGTTGGCCATCTGCCCGCCGATAGATGCTGTCTGGCGGCCCGAGGATACACTGATCGGGAATGTTGCGCTGTACGGTGCCACCTCCGGTTATGCATTCATCTCCGGCGCCGCCGGCGAACGCTTTGCTGTGCGCAACTCCGGTGCGCTGGCTGTCGTCGAGGGCGTCGGCGATCACGGCTGCGAGTACATGACCGGCGGCCGCGTTGCGGTGCTTGGTCCGGTCGGCAGCAACTTTGCCGCCGGCATGTCCGGAGGAATTGCCTGGGTCCTTGATCCGGATGATACCCTCGCCTCACATGTCAACACCGGTCTGGTCCGCATTCACCGTCTCACGGACAGCGAAGCAGCAGAACTGCTTGATCTTCTCTGCATGCACGTCAAATACACCAGTTCCGCACGTGCCCGTCAGATTATTGATCACTTCGAACAGGTACTCCCGACCTTTAAAACGGTCATTTCA
>JAFSZW010000197.1 GCA_017458865.1 Clostridia bacterium | reverse complement strand
TTTCTGAAGCCTGTGATAGATCCCGCTCTTCCCGATGGGCGGATCACAGAGCGATCCAAGTTCCTCAAGTGACAGTTCCGGATTCTCAAGACGCAGCTGTGCCACCTCCTGCAGTTCCGGCGTCAGTTCATCCCTGTGCCTGCCCGCCAGCACCTGCTCAATGGCCTTTCTCTGCTTTTCCGCAGCACTGATCGTCCGCTGGACATTGGCACTGTCACAGTTCACCGCGCGGTTGGCCCGGTTGCGCAAATCCTTCTGGATGATCTGCTCATCCATGGTAAACCGCGCTTTCTGCGCGCCCATAATGCTCAGCGTATCCGTAATAGCCTCCTGCCCTTTCAGATAGAGCAGGGACATCCCGCGGCGCGTGGTCTTATGGACGTTCAGCTCAAACCGGCTGAGCATGAACTTCTGCAGTGCATCCGCGAACCCCTCGTCATTGAGAACCATTTCGAGGTGGTAGTCCTTCCCCGGATCCGTCACGGAGCCGCAGGCCAGGAAAACGCCCCGGACAAAGGCCTTCCGGCAGCATTTCCGGATGGTGACATCTCTTGGCACGGTACGCCTTGACATTTCGATTCCGCAGCCCTCAAGCACAAAGCCTGCATCCTCATTGGACAGGTTGAGGCGGTAGCTGTTCCTGCCGCCCAGCCGCTGATGTCTCAGCGTCACCAGTTCCGGCGTGATGTCAAAAACCGCTTTGATCAGCCGGTAAATCCGTCTGGCCAGTGCATTGTTCTCTGTTTCAATGGACAGCCGCTTTTCCCCGCGGCCCCGCAGGATGACGGAGCCTGAGGCACAGATGATTCCGCTCAGCTCCGCCAGATAGCAGCAGACATTGTCGGGCTCAACTCTGCACAGTTCCCGTTTTGTTTGTGCCGAGAAAGTCATTCCCTCAATCCCTTCTGCGGTTTGATCTGGAAAGGAGAATCAGCCGCGCAAGCTGCAGCACTGCCTGCAGCGCAGATGCCACATACGTCATGGCAGCCGCGGTCAGCACATGCCTGACCCCTTTCAGTTCATCCTCCGGTATGACGCCATTCCCAAGAATGGCAATGGCGCGCCTTGATGCGTTGAATTCTACCGGAAGGGTCACCATGTAAAACAGGACTGCAAAGAAAAAGCAGTAAATGCCGATCTTCTGCAGCGGTTCAAAGGAAAAGAACATGCCGGCAATAAAGAGCGGAATCGCGGCCTGCGAGCCGATATTGGCAACAGGTACCAGCGTGCTGCGGAAACGAAGCGGGAAATACGCCTCCTTATCCTGCAGTGCATGTCCGCACTCGTGCGCCGCCACGCCAATGGCTGCCACACTGTCCACATTATAAACCGTATCGGAAAGACGCAGCACATTTTCCTCCGGATCATAGTGATCCGTCATGCTGCCGGCGACCCGTTCAATGGGCACATCCTGCATCCCGCCGGCATCCAGGATGCGCCTTGCGACCTCCCGTCCGGTCATTCCTGTCCGGCTCCGCACATCTGACCACTTCGCAAAGGCGCTTTTCACAATCCCCTGCGCAGCGAGTGCAATGACGAAGCCGATTACAATCAGAATATACGTTGGATCATAGTAATACATAAGCACACCTCACTGGATCCGTATGCCCGGGGGTGATAGAAATGATTCCCACGTCCCCGACGGGCCTGATCCATATTCCCGGCCTCTGCTGCAGTCAGCCCCGCCGGTTAAACGACGCCGTTGTAAAGGAATCCCTTGTCGGCATCTACGGTTACGGACATGCCCGGCTTGATCATATGCACCGCCTGCTCCGTGCGGTCCATAAAAAGCGGAATCCCCAGCGCGAGACAGGTGATGGCCGCATGGCATTCCCTGTCCGTGCTCTCCACGATCACGGCAGATGCCTGGCGCAGGTACGGCAGCATTTCGCTCGTCGTCATCTTGGTCACGACGACATTCCCCGGTCTGAAATCGCTCTCAAGATCTGACAGTGTATTGACAATGCACGCCGTTCCGCTTGCCTTTCCCTCACCTATGCCGATGCCCCGCAGCAGCACATCACCGACGATGTGCGCCTTGATCAGGTTCGTCGTGCCAGATACACCGGTCGGTACGCCGGCAGATATGATGGCTATATCGCCCGGATGCACGTAGCCGGATGCCTCAGCCGCTGCGACGGCCGCGTTGATCAGGGAGTCGGTATCGCCGCTCATTTCCATGTGCGCCGGGATGACGCCATAGGAGAGGCCCAGCTGATGGTATGCCTGCTCATTGGGCGTCGGCGCAATGACCGGACAGCCTGGGCGGAAACGCGCAACCATCCGGGCCGTGGTGCCCGAATTGCTCGGCGTAATGATGGCCGCCGCATTCAGGTCGCTGGCCATCTGGCAGCAGGAGTAGGATACTGCGTTGGCCACCGTATGGACGGAATCGTTGCGCAGCGTCTCCTGCTGCAGCTTATAGGAGTTGTTGTGGTGCTGGTGCGTTTCAATGTAGGACGCAATGCGCACCATGGTATTGACGGCCTCAACCGGGTACTTGCCCGCCGCCGTCTCGCCGGAGAGCATGATGGCATCCGTGCCGTCTATGATCGCGTTCGCCACATCACTGGCCTCAGCACGCGTCGGGCGCGGATTGCGGATCATGGAGTCGAGCATCTGTGTGGCTGTAATAACCGGTTTGGCTGCAACATTGCACTTGTGGATGAACTGTTTCTGCAGCACCGGCACCTCTTCCATATCGACCTCAACGCCCAGGTCACCGCGGGCAACCATTATGCCGTCCGATACTTTGAGAATCTGGTCAAAGTTGTTGACGCCCATCCGGTTTTCAATCTTCGAAAAGATTTTGACGCCGCTGCCGCCGTTATCCGCGCACAGCTTGCGGATGGTAAGCACATCCGATGCACGGCAGACAAACGAGGCGGCAATCAGGTCAATGCCCTTTTCAATGCCAAAGAGGATATCCCCGCGGTCCTTATCGCCGATTGACGGCATCTCAAGATCCACATCCGGGACAGAGATGCCCTTGCGCTCACCGAGCACGCCGCCGTTGAGCACCTGGCAGACAATGTCCGTTCCGTTTTCCACGCGCTGCACAACCATGGACAGCAGGCCGTCATCTATGCTCAGCCGGTCGCCCGCGCTCAGCAGTTGCGGCAGGCGGTCATAGGTGATGCCGACCTCACCTGCATCCCCTTCCACCTCGCGCGTTGTCAGGACAAATTCCTGTCCGGGGTTGAGCGTGACCTTGTTCTCCCTGAGCGTCTTCGTGCGCACCTCAGGGCCCTTGGTATCGAGCATGATGGCTACCGGAATCTTCTTCTCCTCGCGAAGACGCTTGATGAGCTCGATTCTCCGTCCATGCTCCTCATAAGACCCATGGGACATGTTCAGGCGGCATACATTCATGCCGGCATCCATAAGCCGGCCAATCATTTCCTCACTGTCCGTCGCCGGACCGATGGTACAGACGATCTTAGTCTTGCGGATCATTTTTGCCTCCTCCTAATGCGCTGCGTAATTTCTGAGACAGCTTCGCTGCCCTGAATTTCTGGAAAATACGGGGTTCAGGCATTCAAGGGCTCAATACGGTAGTCGACCCAGCTGGTAAAGGTCTGTCCCGGCTGCAGAATCAGCAGACCGCTCTCATCTATCAGGCCGCGGGAATACAGGTTAATGCTGTTCGTCGAGCAGGTCTGCGGCTCAATGCAGAATCCCGGACGATTATGCGGCGTAAAGACAACCACATTGCGGTAACAGTCGGACGATACGATATGAAGCCGGAAATTGGCCCAGTCAACGGTCGACTCAGCGTCCTCGCTCATGCCGCGGAACACGTTGTCAAGATAGAGGCTGTCCACGCTGTGCCCTTCGCCATCCGGGCGCTTTGAGGGATCCATCTCATAAATCCGTCCGGAGGGAATGAGCTCCTCATCCGTCTCATAGACACGCTTCACCGGCACGTTCAGATACACTTTGGAGGCATCCCCGTGCTTGGAGAAGTACGGATGGACCGCAAAGCCAAACGGCATCTCCTCTATGCCGTCATTCGTGACGGACATATCCATGTGAAGGCCGGCCTCTGTCAGCGTGTAGCGAACAACAAGCGTGCACGGGAACGGATATGCCACATACAGATCATCCGCCAGATGAATCCGGATGCACGCCTCGCAGACTGCAGCATCAGCATTTGCCTCAAGACAGGTCACGGTAAATGGCTCATCCTTGACCAGTCCATGGATCTTGACTCGCTCCCCGCGCTTGTTCATCTCGTAGGTTTTGCCCTTCCAGAGAAACACACCGTCCTCAATCCGGTTCGGTGTCGGGAACAGAATCGGGATACCATACTTCGTTCCAATCTGCATGATATCCACCGGTTTCATCAGCACTTCCTCGTCGTTATAGTGCCAGTAATAGACGTTAAACCCGGCCTGCGGCAGGATGCGTACCTCGTGGCCGGCGCCGGACATGATGACCTCATCCATGCCGCTGATTTCATTTACCGCTTTGCCAACTTCAAACATGGTCCTCAATCCTTTCTACGCCCGTTCCATCGAACAGGGGTATAAATGAGCGCTCATCGGCGCCTTTTTCCTGATAATACCCGGGCAGTCCCAGCGCCTGCATATGTGCCAGTACCCGTTCATATTCCTGCCTGCGCAGACGCCGGTCTAGCCCATGAATATGGACCGCCTCGCCGCAGGGCACATACTGTCCCATCAGGGAAACCGGCACATTTTCGCAGTGCTCATAGATCCAGTTGAGCACCTGCATGCTGTCTGTGGTCATCCCCGGTAAAACCAGATGGCGGATTAGGGTCCCCCGGCGCATGATCCCGTCTGCCTGGTAAACAGCAGGCCCCGTCTGGCGCACCATCTCAAGGATTGCCTGCCTGGCCGTATCCGGGTAGTCCGTCGCGCCAAACAGGCGGCCGCTCATCCTGCTGTCAAGCGTCTTGAGGTCCGGCAGGTAGACATCCACATATCCCTCCAGCGCCCTGAGCACCTCAACGCTCTCATATCCGCTGCTGTTGTACACAACCGGCACATGCGGCCGATACTGGCGGAATGCCTGCAGAAGAGCGCCGGTAAAATGCCCCGCGGTCACCAGGTTGATGGTTTCCGCACCCTGTGCCTCAAGTTCTTCCATAATCTCCGCCAGGCGTTCCACTGGAATCTCGATGCCCTTCCCGCCGTGGCTGATTTCCGCATTCTGACAGAACACGCACTTGAGCGTGCAGCCTGAAAAGAAGATGGCACCACTGCCCCGTTTTCCGCTGATGCAGGGCTCTTCCCACAGATGCAGTGCCGCGCGCGCCACCCGGGGCCGGAGTCCCTGGCCGCAAAAGCCAGCGCCTGCCGTTTCCGTCCGCTCTGCACCGCATTTCCTGGGACAGGCTTTGCAGATCATAAGTCTATGAACGCCTCAAACCGAGGCAGAATCCCGATACCGTCCGGGAAATGCGCTGCAAACTGCGGAATGGCATGGCTCGGGAAGGAATTTCCTTCAATAAAGATGGGCCCGTCTTTGGTGATGGCCACATCCCAGGCCACGAACCGGACCTGCGGCACTACACGCATTGCATCCAGGCACATCTGCCGGACCTCGTTCCAGTACGGAATCTGCGTGCCCGGAATGCGCTTATTGGTCATGGGATGAAACTCGTAGGTTTCGCCGGCCTTGTTTGCACCAACGCCCGAAATGACGCCCGTCTCAAGATCGACCGGGGCAGCCATTCCACCGCAGTCGACATTGTCCATAACGGTTTTCCCGCCGCCAATCCGGATGTACGCATAGACGATGCCCTCCTGCTTGTCGCCGAGGAGCGTCGCCACACGGATGGTGTTAACCGATGTCGGGCAGAGTGCCGCAATGGCCTCATGCTGGACCACACAGTCCTCGACAATCCCGATGTTCTGCTTCACCAGCCGGTCATACAGTGCTGCAGGATCGCCGTAATCCGCCGGCGTGCACTTGATGATGCCCTGGCCGCTCGATCCGTCCAGCGGCTTGCAGATGATGTCGCCCCGCCCCTTGAGGAACTCGGCAAACTGAGCTGCATCCGTTTTCCTCATGCTGATCCAGTCCCGGTGGATATACTGTGAGAACAGCTGATTGAACTCATCCTTGTTGTCGAAAAAATGCCAGAACTTCTTGTCGTTCATCCGGGCGACAATGCTGTTGGAAATGCCGCGCGTAATCTGCGTTTTCCGCTGCTCGTCCGTCAGGCGGTACATTTCGGCAATCTTGTAGTCCACATATCCCGCATTGTATCTGGCGGCGCATCTGGCCATATCTGCCATCAGCCAGACTGTGCTCTTCCCGCTCTTTTTCGCCAGTTTCTTTGCCGTACTGTACATGGCCTTATAGTCCATCTTTCCGGCACGTTTCAGCACATATGCTATATTCAAGTCAATTCGCTCCTATATTAGCCCCGAACAGATCCCTGTCCGAAAGCTGTGATTGTCCACAGAAAACCATGATTATTCTATATGATCAGACGGCTTTTTTCAAGTATTCCAGCAGTTTCATTGCCGCTCCCGCGGAAAAAAGAAACGGCCGGCCAATGGCCGGCCGCAAAACATGCGGATTACTCGATGATCTTGGTAACGACGCCGGAACCTACCGTACGGCCACCCTCACGGATAGCGAAACGGAGTTTCTCATCCATAGCGATCGGGGTGATCAGCTGGCACTCCATATCGACGTTGTCGCCCGGCATAACCATCTCAACGCCATCCGGCAGCTTGATGCTTCCGGTAACGTCGGTGGTGCGGAAGTAGAACTGCGGACGATAGCCGTTGAAGAACGGGGTATGACGGCCGCCCTCTTCCTTCGTCAGGACGTACACCTGGCCGATATAGTGGGTGTGCGGATGAATGCTGCCGGGCTTTGCAAGCACCTGGCCGCGCTCAATCTCGGTGCGCTGGATACCACGGAGCAGGACGCCGATGTTGTCGCCGGCCTCTGCCTGATCCAGCAGCTTGCGGAACATTTCAACACCGGTAACGACGGTGCTGCGGGACTTCTCCTGCAGGCCGACGATCTCAACGGTGTCGCTCATCTTGACAACGCCGCTCTCAACACGGCCGGTAGCGACAGTGCCGCGTCCGGTGATGGAGAAGACGTCCTCAACAGGCATCAGGAACGGCTTGTCGGTCTCGCGCTGCGGCTCAGGAATGTAGCTGTCTACTGCTTCCATGAGCTCGAAGATGCACTGGCACTCCGGTGCGTTCTTCGGATCGGTGCCGCCATTCTGGATGTACTCCAGAGCCTTGAGAGCAGAACCACG
>JAFSZW010000020.1 GCA_017458865.1 Clostridia bacterium | reverse complement strand
GGTGGATATTGTCCGCAATTAAGGTGCTCTGGTAGCCAGAATACTGGCTGAACCTGAAAAGGACGTTCCGGCAATTACGATAAGCGTGGGCGTCGCATTTTCGGACTGCGTGATAAAGCGCGAGAACCTGTTCAGAGCAGCAGATTTCGCACTGTACAAGATCAAGCAGAATGGCAGAAATGGCTGTGGATTCTATACGGGCGGCGCTATAGACAAGACGCCAGGTTAAATGAAAGCCGCCCGCGGGCGGCTTTCGTTTATCGGCAGTGCATGGTCTACAGAAGCGGCGTAATGACGTTCATCCAGAACGCGCTGATCGGCATGGCAATGGCCATGGAAAGGATCATGTTTGCCACGCGGATCTCCTTGACTTTCATGATGGTGAGGCCGGTTGCCAGCAGGACAATGCCGCCGCTGGCTTTGAAATCAGCGATCATGGCGTCATTGGTCAGTGGGAGGATCACTTTTGCCGCCAGGAACAGCAGCATCATGATGATGAACTGAGGGATGCCGATCAACATGATGGACTTTTTGAGCTGACAGGCGAAAATCATTGAGGTGAAAAAGTCCAGGATGGATTTGGCAATCAGGATGGAATGGTCACCGGTCATGCCGGAGACGAGAGACCCGTATATGCCTGTTCCACTTGCACAGAACAGAACCATGGCAGTGACCATGAGCTGCAGATCCAGGTCAGCACCCAGATTCAGACGGGTCAGCAGTGCTTTGGTTCCCTGACGGATATGCCCGTCAAAATCGAGCTGGATGCCGACAAGAGAACCAACAATGATGGCAAAAATCACGGCGGGCATATTTCGCATCAGGACAACGGACGAAATCCCCATGGCAAGGGCACAGCAGCCGAAAATCGTCGTCATTTGCTGCTTCAGGGAATTGGACAGTTTGCCGCCAATCTGACTGCCGACCCATCCTCCGGCAACAACACATAAAACATTTGTGATTACTCCAACAGGCACAATATCCCTCCTCAATCTCAGCGGAATCGGTTCCGCGCCCGGATGATATCTCAGGACTGCGGATGTTCCTGCTTTTGGTATCATCTCAGAATTTTTCCCGGATGTCAATGGTTTACCTCTAACTGCAAGGAGACTCTTTTATGCTTAAGTACCAGTACGCAGGCCTCCAGTTCGGTTACTGGGTCGATTACCTGATCATTATTTCCTTTTCTACCGTTGTCATGCAGGGAAGGGGATTCAACCCCTCTGCAATCGGCCTGGTTACAACGATAGGTGCAATCCTGACCATCGTGCTACAAATGACGATTGCGACGATTGCTGACCGATTCTCGAAACTGTCGCTTAAGACCATCCTGCTGGCATTGTTTGCCGGTGCACTTATGGCAGCGGGGCTTATGACATTTCTGCCTGGCAAGTACATGGTCACCTTCATCTCCATGTTTGTGGCAATCAGCCTGACCAATGTGGTGAATCCGCTTCTCGTGTCATTATGCCTGCAGTACAATGATGAAGGCATTCCGGTCGACTTTGGCGTCGCAAGGAGCATTGGCTCCCTTGGCTTTGCAGTGGCCGGCTATGTCATGGGGCGGATCACCGGGCAGTTTGGAACCGAGGTCGTGCTTCCCATCTACTGCGTTCTGCTGTCACTGCTTGTCCTGCTGGTTTCTTTCATGCCGAAACCCAGACGGATTGTGAGCAAGGTAAAGCTGCAACCGGAGGAGACGAGCAGCCTGCCTCAGTTTTTCACCCGGTACCCAAGGTACATCGTATTCCTTTCGGGCGCCATCCTGATGTTCTTCATGCAGATGCTGATCAACACCTACATGATCTACTTTGTCCGGGAGTTTGGCGGCGGCGAGGCGGAAATGGGTACCGTGCTGTCCCTGACGGCCTTTGCAGAGATTCCGGCTGTTGCGCTTGGCGTGACGCTGGTAAAGCGGTTTAAGCCGCAGACGCTGCTCAGAGTCGCCGCAGTGGCCGGATTTATCAAGTTTGCCAGTATCCTTGGCGTGCATCAGATTCGGTGGTTCATCCCGATCCACGCGATTCACTTCTTCTATTCCGGACTTTATACGGTATCCTCCGTGTATTTCGCGGACCGCATTGTTGCCCGCACGGATGCAATAAAGGGTCAGTCCCTTCTGTCCGTGGGCATTACCGGCATCTCCGGAATCAGCGCCAACCTCATCGGCGGAATCATGATTGAGCATTTCCCGATTCGGATGGTTCTGGTGCTGGGTGCCTGTATATCCCTGCTTGGCGCCGTTCTCATGTTCTACGCGACCGGTAACCATGTCTTCCGCGGCGAAAAAGCCGGTGCGATTGGCGGCAAGATCTTCTATACGGATACCTGAGGCGAAACTTCCCTTTGTCCACCCTGTTAAGACCATTTGCGGAATCGAAAAGAGTGACCATTCCGGTCACTCTTTTTTTGGATGGTTTACGGACAGGAACAGTGCCCAGAATTCGTGTGCAGGCTTACTTCAAACTCAGCGTTTTTAAGCCTGTTCCTCTTCCTTGCTCGCTATCAGGAAATCCTGAATACTGAAATCGCTCTCATACAGGAAGTCCATACAGTAGATAGGCTTGCCATCTACATAATCGGTGTGGACGTTGTCGACGGCATTCAGAATGATCTTCGCAGCCATGGAAGTATCCCGCCGCTTGTCGATGAAGTACTCTGCACCGCTGTCGCTGAAAGTGATTCGCAGCCATTCGGGCATCAGGGTAAATTTCACCCGTATTTTTCCGGCACCGGCATAAGCATCCAGGATGCGCTCGGTGAGCATCTCCTCCACCGCTGCAAAGGTCGATCTGATGCGGTTCTGGCTGAAGCCCACGGCCTCTGCCAGTTTTTCGGCCATGCCGGTAACCGGCATGATGGCATACCTGCTGTTTTGAACCACCAGATCAAATACAGTCACGCCACCAGCAAGCTCCTCATCCACCTCAAGACGCCTTAAGCGGGTCAGCATGTCGGCGTGGAGCGCGCGCTGGTCCAGCTTTCCGTTGACGTTCAGGGGAAATTTGTCGTACAGGAAGATATGGGAGGGCACCTTGAACCGCGCAATCCTGGAGCGAAGTGCACTTTTCAGCGCATCCTGGTCAAAGCCTGCACCGTCGTCTGTCATCGTGATGCAAGCCTCTACGCTCTCGCCATAGATGGGATGGGGTGCACCCATGACCTTGGCTTCCCGGATGTTGTCCAT
>JAFSZW010000196.1 GCA_017458865.1 Clostridia bacterium | reverse complement strand
ATCAAGATTCTGAGCACAGAACAGGGCGCCTATGATACCCGCAAGGAAGACGCCATCCTGTTTGGCGGGGATCCGTCCAGAATAGTGGTCGAAAACCAGCTCATCGGCGGCGGATTCGGCGGGAAAGAGGATGTCTCTGTTCAGCACATCGCAGCGCTGGCAGCCTATATCTACCAGCGGCCGGTCAAGGCACGGTTCACGCGCCAGGAATCGATCCGCTTCCATCCGAAACGGCATGCCATGGAGGGGACATTTACGCTCGGCTGCGATGAGAATGGCATTTTTACCGGGCTTGACTGTGATATCTATTTTGATACGGGTGCATATGCATCGCTCTGCGGACCGGTGCTTGAGCGTGCCTGCACGCATTCCGTGGGTCCGTACTGTTACCAGAACACGGACATCCGTGGATACGGCTATTACACGAACAATCCGCCCGCCGGCGCATTCCGGGGCTTTGGCGTCAGCCAGAGCGAGTTTGCGCTTGAGAGCATGATCAATGTTCTCGCGGAACAGGTCGGAATCTCTCCCTGGGAGATCCGGTTCCGCAACGCCATTGAGCCCGGCAAGGTCCTGCCAAATGGGCAGATTGCCGACTGCTCGACAGCGCTCAAGGAGACGCTGCTTGCGGTCCGGGACGTCTATGAGCAGAACCGCTCACATGCGGGCATCGCCTGTGCAATGAAGAATGCCGGTGTTGGTGTTGGTCTGCCGGATAAGGGACGGGCAAGGCTTGTGGTGGAGGACGGCGTCTGTGTCATCTACTGCGCGGCGTCCGACATCGGGCAGGGCTGTCTCACGGTCTTTTGCCAGGATGTCGCCGAGGCCACCGGTCTGCCGCTCTCAAAGATTCGAAACGGCAGCCCGAGCACGGAACTGGCACCGGATTCCGGCACAACCTCCGGTTCCCGGCAGACGCTCCTCTCCGGCGAGGCGGTCCGGCAGGCTGCGATGCAGCTCGCGGCCGCGTTGAATGGTGTCGATGGGGATCTCTCAAAGCTTAACGGGCAGGCATTTTCCTACGAGTATTTTGAACCGACGGACAAGCTGGGGGCGGATGTGCCCAATCCAAAGAGCCACATTGCCTACGGATATGCGACGCATGTGGTCATCCTGGATGACGATGGCCGGGTGAAAGAGGTCTACGCAGCACATGACTCCGGCAAAGTAGTTAATCCCATCGCAATTCAGGGCCAGATTGAAGGCGGTGTCCTGATGAGCATGGGCTACGCGCTCACGGAGGATTTCCCGCTCAGGGACGGCGTTCCGCAGGCAAAATTCGGCACTCTTGGACTTTTGCGTGCGCCGCAGATCCCGGATATTCACGCAATCTACGTGGAGAAGGATACACTGCTTGATACCGCCTACGGCGCAAAAGGCATAGGGGAGATTGCGGCAATTCCGACCGCACCGGCAGTCCAGGGCGCGTATTATGCCCTGGATGGTGTGTTCCGCACCAGGCTGCCGCTTGAGCACACCTATTACAAACGGTAACCCATGCTGTCCGGGCGTCCTGCCCGGACAGATAACGCATATTACATTTAAGGAGGCTTAAAAGATGGCGCTGGACTTCGAGAAGATTAAGGCGGCGGCGGAACACTACCGCCCGGATATGGTCCGCTTTCTTCGCGATATGATTTCTCATCCCAGTGAGAGCTGTGAGGAGAAAGAGGTTATTGAGTGCATTCGTGCCGAGATGGAGAAACTCGGATTTGACAAGGTTGAGGTTGACGGCCTTGGCAACATTATCGGCTGGATGGGCGACGGGGAGAAGATCATGGCGATTGACTCCCATGTGGATACGGTTGGCATCGGCAACATCGCCAACTGGGAACACGATCCGTACAAGGGCTATGAGACGGATGAGATTATCTATGGCCGCGGCGGTTCCGATCAGGAAGGCGGCATGGCCAGCGCAGTCTACAGCGCGAAGATCATGAAGGACCTCGGCCTGATTCCGAAGGGCTATAAAGTCATGATCGTGGGCAGTGTTCAGGAGGAAGACTGCGACGGCATGTGCTGGCAGTACATCTATAACAAAGATAAGATTGTCCCGGAATTCGTCATTTCGACTGAGCCGACGGATGGCGGCATCTACCGCGGTCACCGCGGGCGGATGGAGATCCGCGTGGATGTCAAGGGCATCTCCTGCCATGGCAGCGCGCCGGAGCGCGGTGACAATGCCATTTACAAGATGGCCGACATTATCGCAGATGTGCGTTCCCTCAATGAGAACGGGTGCGGTGATGAGGATGAGATCAAGGGCCTTGTGAAGATGCTGGATCCGAAATACAATCCGGAGCATTACGAGGACGCGAGGTTCCTCGGACGGGGTACCTGCACCGTTTCCCAGATCTTCTTTACATCGCCCAGCCGCTGCGCCGTGGCGGACAGCTGCGCGATCTCCGTTGACCGCCGCATGACCGCGGGCGAGACGTGGGATTCCTGTCTTGAGGAAATCCGCCAGCTGCCCAGCGTCAAAAAGTACGGGGATGATGTCAAAGTCTCCATGTACATGTATGACAGACCGTCCTGGACCGGTGAGGTCTATGAGACAGAGTGCTATTTCCCGACCTGGATCAACAAGGAAAATGCGGCCCATGTGCAGGCGCTTGCGGATGCGCACAAGGCACTGTACGGCGATGTGCGTCAGTCGTCACCGTCCTCCGCCGATAAGCGGAACCGCCCGCTCATCGACAAGTGGACTTTCTCCACGAACGGTGTCGCCATTCAGGGCCGGTACGGGATTCCGTGCGTGGGCTTTGGACCCGGTGCCGAAAGTCAGGCACATGCACCGAATGAGGTAACCTACAAGGATGACCTGGTCAGGTGTGCGGCCGTCTATGTCGCTGCGCTGAACCTTTATGACAGCGAGAAGCGGACAGATGATGTGACGCAGTTCAGGGCCGGCAACATCAGCAAAGGAGAGTAAGCAGTTCATGGATACGAAATTACAGGGATACATCGACAGGCTGAACCGTCTCAACTTTAAGGCGATGTACGAGGGAGATTTCTTCCTGACATGGGAAAAGACGGATGACGAGATTGAAGCTGTGTTTACCGTCGCAGACGCGCTTCGGCACATGCGGGAGAACAACATCTCGGTCAAGGTGTTTGAGTCCGGTCTGGGCATTTCGCTCTTCCGCGACAACTCCACCAGAACCCGTTTCTCCTTTGCCAGTGCCTGCAACCTGCTGGGCCTCGAGGTCCGGGATCTTGATGAGGGCAAGAGCCAGATCGCGCACGGCGAGACGGTTCGCGAAACGGCCAACATGATCTCCTTCATGGCGGACGTCATCGGTATCCGCGACGACATGTACATCGGCAAGGGCAACAAGTACATGCACGATGTGGTAAACGCGGTTACGCAGGGCTACAAGGCGGGCGTACTTGAGCAGAAACCCACGCTGGTCAACCTGCAGTGCGACATTGACCATCCGACGCAGTGCATGGCAGACATGCTGCACGTGATCAACACGTTTGGCGGCGGAGAAAACCTGAAGGGAAAGAAAGTGGCGATGACCTGGGCATATTCACCCAGCTACGGCAAGCCGCTTTCCGTGCCGCAGGGCGTTATCGGCCTCATGACCAGGTTCGGTATGGATGTGGTGCTTGCGCATCCGGAGGGGTATGAGGTCATGCCTGAGGTTGAACAGGTTGCCATCGCAAATGCGAAGGCCTCCGGCGGCAGTTTCAGCAAGACGTCCTCCATGGCCGAGGCATTCAGGGATGCCGATATCGTGTATCCCAAGAGCTGGGCGCCTTTTGCCGCGATGGAAAAGCGGACGGACCTGTATGGGAAGGGCGATTTTGACGGCATCAAGGCACTGGAGAAGGAACTGCTGGCGCAAAATGCGACCCATAAGGACTGGTGCTGCACAGAGGAACTCATGTCCACCACAAAGGACGGGAAGGCACTTTACCTGCACTGTCTGCCGGCGGACATCAGCGGCGTCAGCTGTGTAGACGGCGAGGTGTCGGAAAGCGTCTTTGACCGCTACCGCGATCCGCTGTACAAGCAGGCAAGCTACAAGCCGTACATCATTGCAGCCATGATCTTCCTGGCCAAGCAGCAGGATCCTGCTGCGACGCTCAGGGCGCTGGCAGAGGCCAATGTTCCGCGGCACCTGAAATAAGTATTTCTCTGATTCAACCGGGTTCGGCGTGGTCAGCTGACTCACTCCCTAACTGCATGGTGCGGCAGACGTCCTCTGTCTGCGCCGAACCCGCTTTTCGACTGCCAAATGCCAATGAAGGGAAGGCCTACCATGGGCAAAAGGATTGTTCTGGCGCTGGGCGGTAATGCGCTGGGCAGCAACCTGCCGGAGCAGATGAAGGCTGTCAAGAAAACCGCGTCCGCGATTGCGGACCTGATTGAACAGGGAAACGAACTGGTCATTGTGCACGGAAACGGACCGCAGGTTGGCATGATTCAGGATGCCATGACGGAACTGGTGAGATCTGACCCGGTCCGCCACATCCCGTGCCCGCTGTCCGTCTGTGTGGCGATGAGCCAGGGCTATATTGGATACGACCTGCAGAATGCGCTGCGGGAGGAACTGCTGGACCGGGGGATCGAGCAGGGCGTTGCAACCGTGCTGACCCAGGTGGAAGTGAATCCCGGGGATCCTGCGTTCTCCGCGCCGACGAAACCGATTGGTTCCTTTATGACAAAGGATGAAGCGGAACGCATGGTCGCAGAGCGCGATTACCAGGTGATGGAGGATGCAGGCAGAGGCTGGCGCAGGGTAGTGGCAAGCCCGGAGCCGGTCGGAATTGTTGAGATTGATACCATTCGCTCGCTTGTTGAAACCAACCATACGGTGGTGGCCTGCGGCGGCGGCGGTATTCCGGTGTTCAAAACGGAAGGGCATCACCTCAAGGGCGCGGCTGCAGTCATCGACAAGGACTATGCAGCGGAACGCCTCGCTGAGCAACTGAATGCGGACTGCCTGATCATCCTGACGGCCGTTGAAAAGGTTGCCGTGAATTTCAACAGACCGGATCAGAAATGGCTGGATGTTCTGACTGCGGATGAGGCAAGGACGTATATCGGGCAGGGGCAGTTCGCGCCCGGCTCCATGCTGCCAAAGGTTCAGGCGGCTGTCCGCTTCGTTGAAAGCGCACCGGGCCGCGAGGCACTGATTACACTGCTCGAGAAGGCGAGGGACGGCATTGAGGGCAGGACTGGCACCCGGTTTGTGGAAGCCCGGCCGGCAACTTAACCGCAAGCATAAACGTGCCGTCTGTCCCAAATAGACGCATGCCCCGGGAAGGGCGATAAATCGTCATGGATGACAACGGATGATATGGAGGTGTATACATGGAACTGAGTAAATACAATGGCTGTTCAATGGCTGCCAGAAAGCTGATCAAGGCGGATCTGGTCCTCAAGAATGCCAGCATCGTCAACGTCTTTACAGACCGCGTCGAGAAGGGCAATATTGCGGTCAAGAACGGGATTATTGTGGGCATCGGCGACTATGAGGGTGAGCAGGAAATCGACGTTGGCGGTCAGTATGTGACCAGCGGATTTATCAATGCACACCTGCATCTCGAATCCACAATGGTCAATCCACAGGTTCTGGTTGCTCAGGCGGCCATGCATGGCACGACGACGTTCATTGTAGATCCTCATGAGGCGGCGAACGTTTCAGGCCGGGACGGTATTGACTATATCCTGGACCAGACGAAAAATTCACCGGCGCATGTCTATGTCATGATCGCCTCCTGTGTCCCGGCGACGTCCATTGATGACAACGGGTTCAGACTGACTGCACGGGATATGGAAACCTACATCCACAATCGCCGTGTCCTGGGTCTGGGTGAGGTGATGGACACAATGGCGGTCATTGAAGGGGATCCAGAGATGAACGCCAAGCTGCAGCTCTTTGACGGCAAGGT
>JAFSZW010000195.1 GCA_017458865.1 Clostridia bacterium | reverse complement strand
TGGTAGAAGTCATCATCGTCGTCATCATAATCGTCATCATCATCTTCCATCCACTCAGGCATTTCATCCGGGTAAAGCTCGTAATAGTACCGTTTCCGGTTGGGGAAGTAATCGGCATCGTACTCCTCATAACGCTCAAGCAGCTCTTCCTTGAGGGCATCTGCTTTCTCCTGCGTTGCAATGGAACGGAGGAAAGGCTGGATCTTGGAGAAGAGATCCGGATAATCCTTTTTCAGAATGTTCTTGCATGCAAGGAGTTCCTGGCGCTGCATAATACCACAGAGGCGGGCATCTATCTTCACAGCGTTCGGATGCAGCTCGGGTGTGAGAACATACGCACGATAGAGGATGTGTGCACAGCTTGGCAGCCGGGTATCCTTCATAAGCTTGTCCAGATCAAAGGAACCGACCACCTGCCCGACCTGTGATGCCTCTTTGCCGGTGGATGCCAGAGATTCAATGGACTTGATTGCCTGCTGATAGACACGTATCTGAGTAGAAGGGCTCTCCGACATCTTCCTGTGGAGCCGTTTGCACATGGCTGCAACCGGATTATTGCCAAGCAGATTCTGGTTTTTCCGGATAAACTCACTCAGCACCTGAGCAGCCTCTTCCTGCTTGACCTTATCAGACAGATTGGCAGAGGCGGCAACCAGTTCAATACAGGCATCAGTCAGCTTTGCGAGATGCTCAGCGTTCTGAACTTCATTCTCGCTGATGAGCTTGTAGAGGACATCATAAATCCGCTCATAATCGTTGTACTGGATGAGGAGCTCGGAGTATCCAAGGAGGAATTCGGCATTCCTGGTGCCCTTTTCCACGATCTTTTTGCAAAGATCCAAAGCCTTTTTCGTCCAGCCCTGCCGGATGTAGCAAAGCGCCAGCTCCATCTGATAATGATGGTTTTCCGGATCTGTCCTGAGAAGCTTCTCAGCCGACTTAATGGCATTTGTGCCCTGATTGCTCTTCCTCAGATAATAACACTGATGGTAAAGCAGAAATTTGTTCTGCGGATACTTCTGAAGGCCAAGTTTGCAAAGCCTGGCAGCTTCAGAGGGGTAATCCTTGTGGGTCAGAACATCTTCCTCAAAACGATACTCATTGGGGTTGTCAGACCTGGCAAAGACAGGGATATCCATTTCCAGCGCATTGGTCGCCTCTTCATAGGCAACACGAATCTTCTGGAATGCCTCAGGTTCCTTCTCCGGAGGATGGAGACGGACCTGAGAAAAATAAGCACGCTTCAGATCTTTTTGAGTGACGTTCTGTGTCAGCCCAAGGATCTCAAAACAGGTTTGCATTCTTTAATCCTCCACGAAATGGAGCACGCCGATCAGCAGATTCTCGTATTCGTCAGCCATATCGCTGTTGTTATCGGAAATAGCTTTCTTGAGAGAGTCAAGAGCAGTCTGGACCTTCTCAATCGAATCCTCATCGTCAAGATGGTTGATGGCCCGCTCTGCACGACGGATGATGGCACGATAGTCACCGGCAATCGGGGAATCCTTCCAGTCGTCGTAGCTGATGGTTACATCCTCATCATCTCCATCACCACGAACCTGGCTCTGCATGTTGATGGAAATGGAGGCATCCTTTCCAGTCTTGACGACGACGGCTTTCACATCAAGCATGCCGTTCAGGTTATAGGAGAACGTGATGTCAATGGCTTCTCGCTTACTATAGTTTTCAGGGACGCCATAAAGCATGAACTCACCGAGCAGGTGGTTGTGGCTTGCGATTTCGCTCTCACCCTGATAGGCAGTGACCAAGACCTTTGTCTGCCCTGGAAAAGCAACATAAAAACGCTCGGTGCGTTTGGCCGGGATGGTAACATTTCGAGGGATAATGACAGAGAAGTGGTCGTCACTGCCGTCCTCTCCGAGGTATCTGGTACCCAGACTGTACGGATTGACATCTGTCATGATCAGGCCTTCATTGGGATCAATAACGCCCGAGATAATGGCAGCCTGAATGGCAGCGCCTTCGGAAACAGCATAATCGGGATTGACGGCAACATCAGGCTTCTTGCCGAGATACGCCTCAATATCTGCAGCCACGATCGGCATGCGGGTAGAGCCGCCGACCAGAATAATCCGGTCGAGGTTCATGGCAGAAATGCCTGAATCCTTGAGAACCACATCAATCGGTGCATGAGTACGCTCGATAAGCGGCCGAACCAGACTCTCGAAATCCCTGCGCGTAATCGTCTCATCCAGCTCAACCGGCCGTCCCTTGATGGTCGTGATTGCCGGAATCAGGATGTGATAGCTGTCCTCCGTGCTGAGGACCTTCTTGCAACGCTCGGCTTCATCCTTAAGCTTGACCATGGCATGACGGTCTCCGCTCAGATCGATGCCGTTCTTCTTCTGGAAGTTCTTGATCAGCAGGTTCATGATCTTCTCATCGAAGTCCTTGCCACCCAGCTTGTTGTCACCGGCGCTTGCCTTGACCTCAAGGACGCCACCAAACATCTCAAGGAGTGTTACATCGAAAGTGCCGCCGCCAAGGTCATAAACCAGGATGTGGCTCTCCTCGTCCATGTGATCAAGACCATAGGAAAGCGCAGCTGCCGTCGGCTCGTTCAGAATGCGCTCAACGTCAAAACCTGCCTGGGTGCCGGCCGCAAGCGTCTCCTGGCGCTGAGTCTCATTAAAATACGCAGGAACGGAAATGACGGCGTTCTTAATATCCTCACCAAGATATTCGGATGCATACTTCTTGACATAAGAAAGCAGCTTGGCAGAAAGGAAAACAGGGGAGTAGGTGTGTTTTCCAATGTGAATCAGTTCATTGGTACCAATCTTGCGCTTGACTTCAATAGCCGTATTCTCAGGGGAGAGAATATACTGCGACATGGCACGCTGGCCGA
>JAFSZW010000194.1 GCA_017458865.1 Clostridia bacterium | reverse complement strand
GATAGCGTATGGCCGGTCACTGCTTGGCACACCGTACGGCAGCGGGACAGGGCAGCTGGACTGTATTAACTTCGTTAAGAAAATCATCAGGGACTGCCCGGGCGGCGACAAGCGGTATACCGACGCACATGTGCCGGCGCTTTGGGCAAGCTACACGAGCAGCCACAAGTACCAGCACCTGACATGGCGGCAGGAGAGCATAGACGGCGCGCAGCCCGGGATGCTGGCATTCAAGGGCCAACCGCTCGGCCATGATGGCCAGCCGCACCACGTCGGCATCGTATCCGGATGCGGTACCGTCATCCACGCATCCAGCGCGGAGGGTATGGTCGTTGAAACAGATCTAACCAACAGCCAGTGGACGCTCCTCGGTGTATCGTCCATGATCACGCCTGAGGATGCGCAGCCGGATCCGGAAACCGCCCGGGATGTATACACAGCCCAGGTGATCCCGATCACCAACGACCACCCGGTAAACCTCCGGGCAGGTCCCAGCACTGGCGATGCCGTTATAGCAAAGGTGCCGGTCTGGACCGTCGTTGAGGTGCAGCACAGCTACGACGACGGCTGGTCCTACATCGACACCGGCACCCGTCATGGCTACATGATGACAAAGTATCTGCAGGCGATCGAAGATCACCAGACGGAACCGGGCGAGGATCCAGGAGAGGATCCAGACGAGTGGCTGGTGGATCCGTACATGATCAGCGACACGGGTGCGGTCATCAGCCTGCAGGGCCGGTGGCGTATCGCCGTCGATTAAGGAGGACAAGAAAGTCGCCATATGCGACCGACACGGTCAACGGCGATACATATGGAGCACAAACATCCTTAACCGTCGAGGTTATATAAACGGAGGTAAGAAAATGAAAGAAAAAATTCTACAGGCTGTTTCTGCCGGAGTTGGCATTGTCATCAGCTTTTTCTGCGGACTGCCGCCAATCATCTGGGTGCTCCTGGCTGTTATGACCATGGACTTTATCACTGGGATCATGGTCGGCGTCACAGGAAAGTCCCCGAATACCGAGTATGGCGGTTTGAGCAGCTCGGCAGCATTCCTTGGCCTGGCAAAGAAAATTATCATCTTAATCGTCGTTGCACTCGCACATTTGCTGGACTACGCTGTAGCTACATCCTCCGGGATCGACTTCGCAGCGATCAGCGGGGCAACATGTTTCTGGTTTGTGGCATCCGAGGGCATAAGTATTATTGAAAACGCGGCATTAATGGGTGTCCCAATACCAGATCAGATCAAGCAGCTACTGGAAGTAATGAGGGGCAAAAAAAACGAGGAGGCTTAGCCTCCTCATGCTTTGAATCGCGGCAGTTGAACACCGATTGTATTATCTATGAAAATGAATTGTTCGACTGTCGGAGCACATGCTCCACTTTCATCGCCATCATTCGAACTCTCCGATTCGGGGAGTTCTTTTTTTATTTGCACGGGTTTTCCGCTGCTGGCTCCTATATTCCAGAAGATCATGATCTTGTCATCATAGACATAGATGGCATTGACCAGCAGATCCACGAGGCGCGCATGGCAATCCGGATCATCGGCGTCAAACCTGCAGGTGTCATCAAGCCAGGAGACGATCTCCTCGCGGGTGACGGTGACAGACGAGGTGATTTTGAGATCGGTCAGCTTTGCATCCAGATCATCGCGCTGATTCTGGAAGGCCTCCAATTTTGCGTAAATTTGGCCTCTGATTGCCTTCGGTGCCTCGGACAGGGTTTCTATCAGGGTAGAAATCTGGCTGTCAATTTTCGCAATCTGGGACTCAATCTGACGCATCTCTGTACAGTCCTGCTCTTTCTCAAACTCAGAAATGATTGCATCCGCCACTTTTTCTTTCTGGCCGGGAGCAAGGATGTAGCGCTGAGTCTCCTCAATCACGTAGTTCTCAAGCTCAAATTTATTTTCGACTGCTTTACGGCAGTTGGTGGCGTGCGATTTCCTGCCGCGGCATTTATAGTAGTAGTAGACGAATCCCTTTGCGTTTTTGCCGTACTCGCCGCACATGGAATACCCACAGTATCCGCAGAAGATCCTGCCCTGCAGGATGTACTTGACCTTGACGCGCTCTGTCTGGGTGCAGGTTTTGTTGGTCTCACAGCGCCGGCCGGCGCGTTCGAAGATCTCACGGTCAACGATCGGCGGATACAGGCCGGTAATCTCGCCATCATATGCATACTCACCGATGTATGCCGGGTTCCGGATCAGCTTGGAGAACGTCGCCTTTGACAGCAGATTGCCGGAAGGGGTGCGATGTCCCTTATTATTGAGATCTTTGATGATGTAGCTCAGGAACTCACCGTCTGCATATCTGCGGAACACCTCTTTGACAACGGCAGCCTGCTTGTCATCGATGACGACGCCGCCATTGCCGTCAGGAACGTATCCGTAAATTGCCCGGTGGGTGAGTTTTCCCTTGGAACGGGATTCCCTCAGGCCGCGCTTGATGTTTACCGACAGGTTCGCCGAGTAGTACTCAGCCATAGACTCAAGCATACCCTCAAGAATGATTCCCTCAGGATTGTCCTCAATGCGTTCCATGACGGAGATCACGCGGACATTGTCTTTTTTGAGTTTCGCCTTGTAGATGGCTGAGTCATACCGGTTCCGCGCAAACCGATCAAGTTTCCAGACGATGATGTACTCAAACTGATGTTTGGGTGCATCCGCGATCATCCGCTGAAATGCCGTTCTGGAGTCCGTTGTGCCGCTCTGGGCACGGTCGATGTATTCCCTGACAATCTTGTATCCCTCGCGTTCAGCAAATGCATACGCGTCATGCAGTTGGCCCTCAATGCTCTGCTCAGTCTGATTGTGAGACGAGTATCTGGCATAGACCACAGCGGGGAGCAGAATCTCATTTTTCTTCATAATTTGGCTTGCACACTGCAGTCATTCCGATGTACAATACAGATGCTTGATTCTACTACCTCAAGCATGCGGCCGCGATAGCCACTCGCGGCCGTCCCCCATCCATATTGCTCATGGGAAAACAGTGGCTCCTTTCATTTAATACCGGGCTTCGGCCCGGTTTTTTTTTATTTTTGGCAAATTGCAGTCCGGTTGCAATTTAAGTCAGGAGATCTTTGCGATGTCGTCGGACCCAGCGGATTGAGATGGTGCCATCTTCGCTTGAGTTTGGAGCTGCCGGCGGTAGCTCTCCACCTCGGCATCGATCTCCTCCTCAGTCGTCGGTATCCGATCCATGATGGATCCATGAGGATCATTCTCCTGCTGGAGATCATCGTCGGCAGCTGGATCCGCGTCGGTGCCATGATAATTTTCATACACCTTTGCCAGAAAATCGCGGGTGTACGTCGTTACCGATTCCTTAGTCTCATCATCCAGCTCATCGAATGCCTCAAGCATGATCCGGACAATGTCAGGAAACCCAAAGGTATTGACGACATCGACGATAGAAGGGGGCGTCTCATTAAACATTGTACCTTCACTGGTACGAAGCCATGACTCCGATACTCTGGGGAAAGCGGAGAGAATGAGGCGGATGTGCCGTTCCTGAACAGGGTTGCGACGGTTTTCGACGTCAGAATATCCGGAGCGGGACATCCCAATTTTTGAACTGAATTCCTCTTGGCTTAGCCCGAGGGCTTTTCTTAACTGCAAAAATCTTTCGACCATCTTGTTTCCTCCTAAGTGGTTGATTCCGCAGTGATTATAACAAATATGACGCAAAGCGTCAATATCCTGAATTTTGGGTATTGACGGATGACGCGTTACCGACTATAATTGACGCACGACGTCGCTTTTGACGTCAAAATCATCGAACTGACGCAATTAACACCGAGGTAGTAGGAGGAAAGGCATGAAGGTGAATGACAGACGCCGCATCTGCAGGCGGCCTGAGAAGAACCGGCGGGTTGCGAGAAAATGTATCGCAACCAACGATGAAAACATCCGGACCAACAGCGACTATATCCGGACGATGAGTGACACCGATCTGGCTGCCATGCTCACATGGCGGGCGACGGCTGACAGCAGATTCCGGGTACCGGACTGCAGCGAGTGCTGCAATGATTATGACACGGCATGCGCGCTCGCATGCTCGATTGAGAAGCGGGTCAGGGTGATGACAGCCTGGTTGCGCGAGGAGTATAGGAGATAGATGATGAGATATGAAGTGACTGTCCTGTCGGACAAGGAGCTGAGTGGCCATAAGATCATGGCCATCACAGATAACCGGCAGGATGCCGAGGAGATTGCTGCCAATCTTAAGACAGCAGGATACAGAGGGGTAACGATCCCACAGATCCAGCACATTGAGGGAGGATACGTAATGAGCAACGTGACCAACGAGGAAATGATCAGGATGTTGATTGAAGCGATGCATGAGCTGCCGGAAAAGGATTTCCGCTCTGTCTGCACGCACCTGTATGGCGTCGTCACCGGTGCCAGGATCGCGATTGAGCAGACAGATCGGGAGAGCGCGTAAGGAGGGGAGACTATGCCGGGGTACTGCCAGATTGGCAGCGTAGGATTGCGGGGAGCTGACGGTAAGCTGATGCCGGGCATTCCGCTATACGTTGATGAGAGCACGGTTGATAAGGGTGCCGCGGAAAAGATTCGCAGTGCACTGACATCTATCCTGAAGGCACAGATGGCCGCCCAGAAGGCAAAGCAGGTCAGTGCCTGACGAGGAGCGTATCATGAACAGAATCGGGGCGATGGTCCTCACAGATGAGACCATCGCCGATTTGCCCAACACGGGCGCGGAGGCTGAATGATCGGCTGGTTTAAGATTCCTGGGCGGCTGCCAGGATACAATCAGGTAATCAGTAAGACGCGGGCGTCAAGGTATGAGGGAGCCAGGCAGAAGCAGGATGCGGAGAGCCAGATCGGGTGGTCCATCAGGCGGGCCATGAAGGAGGGGCATCTGGAAAAGGTCCGGGTGCCGGTAAAGATCAGATTCACCTGGCATGAGTCCACATCACGCCGCGACCTGGACAACATCTTCTCTGCCAAGAAGTTTATCCTGGATGCCTTGCAGAACATGGGGGTACTGGATGGAGATGGACAGAAATATGTCAAAGGACTCTCAGATGAATACATCCTGGACAAAGTCGAGGAATTCATCATGGTCGAGCTCGAAGTGGCAAATTAAGCGGCCGGGCTTTTGTGTCTGTGTATGCGATGAGAAGGGCAGGATAATCTACGAGCGAGCAGTGCCGATGGATGTGCTTCGGGGGATGCGGCATCCATCAGACAGGCCGGTGAAGTAGCACCGGAGCATGCGGAACCAGGGGGTGGCCAGAAACGCAAGAATCTGGCCAGTCGGTTCAATTCCGACTGTCCGCACAGTTTAAGAGGGGAAAGGGTAGTAGACATGAGCAATACTAACCTCGCGGCAGTAGACCGCGAAAATGGACTGTCTGTCAGGCTTGCCAGTCTGGCATCAGACATCCGGATGCAGCACCAGAAGTTTCAGGTGTCAGTTATTCAGATCGGCCTCGACCTGATCGAGGCTAAGAGCATCTGTCAGCACGGTGAATGGCTGCCATGGCTGCAGGAGCTGGGGATGAGTCACACGCAGGCGGATAATTATATGCGCTATGCGAAGGAAGTCCCTCAGGATTCCTGGCTGCAGGATCTGCCGTATGCCAAGGGGCTCGCGCTGCTCGGACTTCCAGAGGAAGACCGCAGGGCTTTTGCCGATGAGCACAAGGTAGACGACAAATCCGCAGCGGAGATCAAGCGCCTCGTGGCGGCCGAGAAAAAGGCGCGTGAGGATGCGAAAAAGAGCCAGGAGGAGCTGGCCGCGGCGCGGATCCAGATGGAGAAGCTCGCCGAGGAGGCGCAGAATCCGAAAATCGAGGTCCGCGAAGTGGTTCCGGAGGACTATGAGTCGCTCAAGGCGCAGAACCGGAAGCTGCAGGAAAAAGCCAATATGGCGGAGACGGCTGCCTGTGAGGCGGAGGAGAAAGCAGCTCAGGCAGTGGAGGACGCACAGCGGCTCCGGATGCAGCTCGCCGATCGGGAGGACGAAGCGCCGGGCATGGGTTCATCAAGGGGCCTGAGTCTGGACGATCTGATGGCTACCTGCAATGAGTTTTCTTCCAAGGTCTGGGCGGTCCCTTTCATGACCGATCTGTTCCGCGAGGCAGATGACAGCCAACGGCAGGGATACCGGTTGATTGCGGATGGGATCCGCTCCTGGGCACAGCGCACGCTCGACGCGATCGACGCCGCGATACGGCCGATCGACGTGACGGAGGTGAGCTTTGATGGCTGAGTCTCTGGAAATGATCACCCGTCAGCAGTATGAGCAGCTTGTACAGCTCGGGAGCATGGTGCAGCAGTTCGGGTCCATTATTATCGCTCTGGATCAGCGCATCGCCACACTGGAGAAGGCGCTGGCCCAGAAGACCACACTCACGCACGACCAGGTGAAGATGCTCAATGCGCAGATTGGAGCCAGAGCGCAGGAGCAGTGCACCAAGTACGGGCTTGACTACAAGAAGGCAGGCAGCCGGATCAGATCGGCAATCCGGAAGGAAACGCTCCGACAGTGCGGCGTGAAGGACCTGCATGATGTCAAGTCGTCCTATTACGATACGGCATCCGGATACATCCGCTCCTGGGCGTCGTATAAGGTGATTATGTCGATAAGGAGCAACGAGGAGTAGGTCATGTCTAGAGTCAATTATGTGTTGGAGCACATCTACTTTATCGAGTACGCATCGGATAATGGGCTGTCCAGCAGTGAGCAGCTGTTGTGGTACGCACTGATTCATATGGCGAATCGGCGGGCACAAGGCGGTGACTGGCCTGATGGCTTTATCCGGATACCGAACGATAAACTGATGGCGTATCTGCCAATTGGCTTTGACGCGATGGCCAGAGCCAGGAACAAGTTGCAGCAGCGCGGCTTGATCGACTACCGGAAAGGCCGGAAGAATGCCGACGTTCCGATGTACGAGATTCACTACATGTCGCAGTCGCGGATGGACTCCGATGTGTGTGTGAGTGAGGCTGCCGGTGATGGTCTTTATCCGCATAATACGGATAAAACGTCAACCGATGAGGATTGCTGTACGGTTTATCCGCAAAAAACGGATAAACCCGCGGATAAAACCGCGGATAAACCCGCGGATAAAACCGCGGATAAAACGTCCAACATATATATAAAACTAAACAGTAACAAGGATAATCAAAACAAAGGAGTGCGTGTAAAGCAGGAAGAGGAGGAGGATGGGGGTCGCGCGCGCGAGGATCAGGATCTCTGCGATCTGGATGAGGATGCTGAGACACCATCACCGGATGAGTCTGATGACCAGATGGACAATCTGGCGAAGGCTGTCCAGGCAGCGTATGCATCCGGATACGGAAAGAAGGCAACGCCGGAGATCTGCAAGCGGATCGCGCTGTCGGCTCGCAATGCCGGGATGTCTGAGGACATGATCAGGCTTGCGATCAGCGAGGGAGCCAAGCTGCCGGCAGGGAATATCTGGGCATACTGTGCGCAGTGTTTCCAGTCCTTCGCAAATGAGGATATCCTGACACCTGACGAATATTCCCGGTGGCGGTACCTGATTGACTACAGTGCCGGGAAGATCGACGGTGTCCGGCACAATGTCGATGACGAGCTTGAGACGCTCCGGTATGAGCGGATCAGGCGGCACAGGGCGGAGCATCATGACGAATGAGATAGCCATCCGGACGGCCAGCATAGAGCAGCTCACAGAGCTGCTTTATGCCTGGCGGAGCCGCTGCACAATCAGGTGCCCGGCAATTGGGTACTGCAAGACAGGATCCTGTCATGATGCCATTCGCCAATGGCTGCATGCAGATCGCGAGGAGGGATTGACTATTGGCAGCGACTACCAGGGCGGAGAGGGCCAAAATGATGAGGTTCAAGCAACCTCTGAGCAAGGCGATTAACTGGCAGCAGATTCTTGAGGACCTGTACGAGATCAAGGATGCCTGTGCCGATATCCGCTGGATTGAGGGCGATGAGGAGGCACTGCTCGATTTATTTGACGGGGATGAGGAGACCGCGTTTGAATTCAAGGTTGCCTGTGCAGATCTGGCAGGCGAGTGCGAGCGCTTTTCAAACGACCTGGATGAGATCAGGCGGTATGATTTCCTCAGCACGGATTCAGATGAGGGCGCGTCGATATTCGATACATTCTTTCCTGCCATTGACAAGGAGGGAGGAATGCTCGGATACGATGACTACGAAGAGGATTATTACGGGCTGGACATATACGAACGGGATGCCGCACAACGGAGCGCCAGGAAGCGGCTCATGCGGCTGACAAAAGAGCAGCTTTGCGATCTGGCCGGTACGGCGTTCAGGATCGCCAGAAACTACTGGGGAATGATTTACCGCTTTGATTGTCTGAAGGCCGAAATCGACATCATTCGCGGCCAGAACGATCACATGCTGAAAGCCATCAAGGCGACTGAGGCAGCCTGGGAGACATGGAACGAAGACAGCGAGGGCGGCAAGTATCGCAGGTGGAAAGCTGAGGAAGACCTGGACAGGCTCCTGAGGGATATGCCTGACCGCGTCTGGGTAGAGTAGGGGGCAGACATGAGAGTCGATAAAGTGCAGACAAGTCGCAATCTAAGGGTGCTCATGGCAGCCAGGCACGCCGATGTGGCCAGTCTGGCCAGTGCGCTTAATGTCTCAAGGACAACTGTATACAACTACCTTAAGGCGAAGAGGTCGCCGGATCCTGAGCGCAGTGAGTTGATCTGCAGGCTGCTGGGAGTACAGATGACAGACCTGATAGCATACAGACCGGAGGCATAGCAATGAGAACTATGGTGCTGCTCAATGATCTGCTGTTCCTGTCAGGGTGCCTGTGCCAGTGTCTGGCGATCCTGATGATGTTCGGGGGCATCATGTACCGGAATAAGGACCTGAAATACCGATCAGTGTATGCAATGATCCTGCTGTTCGTTGTGTCGCTGATGATATTCAAAATCTGGAGCCTGTGATAGGAGGAGATGTGATGGAGGACTATGTTGTGAGCGTGTACACCAGCGCCGGCATTGAGCGGGTCATGTCCGTTGCCAAGGGACCGGAAGAGGCTGCACAGATTGCGGAAAATCTCCGAAACGGAGGGTATACGGAGATCAATATCCGGAAGGTCGGGGAGCATCGTCCGGGCCGGATCATGTAGGCGGCCTGCAGCGCGATGCTCATGGCTTTACCCCAAAATGTCCCTTTTT
>JAFSZW010000193.1 GCA_017458865.1 Clostridia bacterium | reverse complement strand
TGTACAGAATACACTCGGCGCCACACTGACGCGCGCATTGCCGCTTGCGCCACGGTCATCTGCGTACCTGCTCAGCGCAGCGAAACTGTCATCTGATATATCTATTCTCAGCCACTCGCTTGCCGCTTCCATCCCCCGTGGCAGGATCGCCTCATACACGCAGCTGCAGACAAGCCCCGTACACCTGTGTGCATCATCAAGACTGATCACCGTTTCAAACATCTGATGCTCCCCGGAGACGAATCCAAGCAAAACACTCGCCGGACGCTCAGTTCCGCTGCGCAGGATGGTCACATTGTCGCTGACAATCTGCCTGGCATCCGGGCTGCCCGGCCGATAGCCGCCGCTTTCATCCATCCTGCCAACTGCATCCAGGAACGCCGGACCAAAGTCACCCAGCCTGCAAACAGCAGGCAGATCATTTTTCATCCGTCCCTGCCGGAACAGGATCCAGTCCCGGCTGTCCGTTTCAGGAAACAGTTCAGACGGATTTTCGAGGTTGAGCAGCGTAATCCTGTCAAGCCAGATATCCTCATCCGATTCATTCCGCACACAGAGGCGCAGTCGAATCCTTCCCGGTTCATCCGGATTCAGGGCAATCTGCCGCCACAGGGCAAGCCCCTTATCCCTGTAACTGCTTTCAAGCAGGCATGAGGCATTGTCAACCGTATCTGCATACGGAGCGTTGGTATGCGGGAGAAAATGCGGCACAAGCCTGTTATGTTCTCCGTTCCGAGTGTACGACACCGACATGGAACCGCAGATTTGAATGCGATCCGTTGAAAGATGTATCTCACCAGACTGTGTCTCATAAAAGCTGAACATACTTCCCTCATTTCCGATGACATCGTCATCTGCATCCGCTATACCCAACACATCCATATTATCCAAGATAAAGCAGGGCATTCAATCCGGCTCCAAAGTGGCTGAAAGTACAATGAATAAACGGCTTTCTTGAAAACTCGGTTTTCGGAGAAAAACCGAGTTTTCGTGTTATTGTCTTTCCGTCCACGTTCACCGGAAAAAGCGTTATGAAAAAGGACTATTTCGCCTTGTAGAGCGGTTCTGCATTCTCCCTCACCAGCAGACTGTTGATCTCTTCCATCGGCATTCGTCTGCTGATCCCATAGATGATCATCGCGTCGCGCATGATTTCAGGATTCAGCGGTGCATGTCCGCTCAGGCGCAGAAAACGGTTTATGTCATCATACCTGCAGTTCATGCAAAGTGCTATGCGCAATGCTGTATTCCGCTCCGGGATTTGCTCGCCTTTCTTGATGCGGAAGAAATAGGACCGCTCGACTCTGGATTGCTTTATGAGCTCTGTGGTCTTTATATGTTTCTCTTTCGTCATAGATTTCAGCATATCCGAAAAGGTCGGTTCAGGATGTTCCCTGTGGTAAGACAGGGCCTCTTCAAGGGACGATGCATTCCGAATGGCAGATAACAGCTTGTTCGATTGTACAGTATTCAGCAAATGCGTACCTCCTCTCACCAAATCCTGTAATGGTGGAAATATCAGATGTCTCACAGCCGGTGTGTTCTGCCGCGATCATTTTGGATGATCCTGCTTTCCGGCCGCAGTAGCACCAGTTTTGAATCAAGCTCCGTTCACCCGGCATTTTGTTTTAGGCGCCCTGTATACTACGTGTCAGCGTCTTTTCTCAAGCTCCCTTTCTGATAAAGGTTCAGATCAAATACTACCACGCATGCATTCGCCTTTCAAGCATTTCCCGTATGTTTTTGCGCTGCTGAATCGGCCTCATTCCCCGAGTGGACAATGTTCTCATGATGCGCAAAGCACGTTTCGCCTCAAAAGGGAAAGGTACGAATCCATTCATCCGTCGTTCCTGGACAATTGGCGTGGTATTGATTTGCCTCAAATGGTGGTGTAGAATGACGGATATGCGAACTGAGACCAGGTTCATCACTGCCAGCATAAGCGGATTGTTTCATGAGAAGCAGCATACCAGGCATCGGTTAACCGTAACATAAAGCGGCTTCAATTCGGCATCCCCTGTCGGTTGGTCTGCTTATCCGTTCTGTAGTGCTTTAGCACTATTTGCGAATAGTACCCTGCTTGTCAGCGTATCCGATCCTCCCGTGCTTTCCGAAACATCATCGAAACGGTGTTTTCGTAGCACACACCTGCTCAATCCTCCGGCTGCTCTGCAGCTTTCCTGTGTCTGCAATCCTGAGAAAGACGTGTTCATCAGAAGGGAAAGGTTGACATATCATGAAGCGTGTTTTGCCTCTGTTCCTGATCGTATCACTCCTGGCCTGTTTCTGCCTGCAGTTCAGCGCTGCAGCAGAGGACCTCGGCTACACTATTACGGATTACCATTTTGAGGGCACGCTGCAGGCCAATAATGTCATGCAGGTCCGCGAAACACTGGATGTCGATTTCAACGAGCCGTCCCACGGCATCATCCGGTCTGTTTCAAATATCATCACGTTTGACACTTCCCTGTACGGCGGCGATGCGGTATATCGCTACAAAGCAGAGATTGAAAACCT
>JAFSZW010000192.1 GCA_017458865.1 Clostridia bacterium | reverse complement strand
TCAGGAAAGTTGTATAATATTATCACTCTCCCGCTCGGAGCGCCTGGACGCCCGCGCGCGGATAACCCAACATCAGCGATCTGACCAGAGAGCAAGCGGCACGATTGGCCCCCGGCAATCTGACCAGTGCCAAGCGATGTGACCGGCTCCTGGCAATCTGACCGGTGCCAAGCGACGTGACCGGCTCCTGGCAATCTGACCGGTGCCAAGCGATGTGACCGGCTCCTGGCAATCTGACCGGCACCAACCGGTGCGATGCAGCTCCCGGCAATCTGACCAGCACAAGCTGCACGACCAGCCACCTGGCAAACTGGCCAACACCAACCAGTGCGACCGGCCCCTGGCACTCTGGCCGACACAGAGCATCCCGACTATCCCATAGTCACCCGGCAAGCATCAACACTGGACCCACTGGAGGGTGTTCTTCCCCTCTGAGATATATGCCCCTGAGATCTCGTTGTCCGACCAACGACGCGATCCCGCACCCACTCTGATTTGATGAAGGAGGTTAGGAAAATGTTCAACCATCTGTTTACGGCGGACCCTTCTGTGGATTCGCACTTCGCCTTCTCCTCTATTTTGGATGAGGCGCAGGATGCAGCTTCAGGTTCTTTGGCAGGCACGATCGCCAGATGTGACCTGGCATCCAGTTCTCAGCTTATTGCAGACACTCAGTCTGCGTCGAGCGCGCAAGCCTCTAATGTTTCCCGCAGCTCCAAAGGTAGCAAGGGGGTTTCCTATCCGAAGCTGAGGAAAATCGAAAAACTCATCGAGTACAACTGCCGTCGGCAGGTCGTCGCCATACTGAACGAGAAGCTGTATGAGGGAGAATTAAGCTCCATGTTGGAGGCTCCTGTTGTCGCGCCCGAAATCAAAAGTGAGAGCTGTGTTTTCACTAACTGTACCGTCTGGCATCGTAACCAGACTGATTTCATTGTGGATGCCGATTTCCTGCTCACCAACATCCTGGTTGAAGGCGAGTCAGAGGATACGCTGACGGATTTCAAGATTTATGCTTCCATCTTCTTCACGTCCTGCGATGGCATCGAGTATGAAATTCAGGAAGTCGATCATTTGTCGAGAAAGCCCGTCCGGGATCTTGTTAAAATGGATCGACATGTCATCCCCATCTTCACGTTTGACTTTATCGATGCGAATATCGATGAAGTTTGGAACGATCGGATCCCCGGTTCCATGGAGGATGCAAATAAGCGAAAGCCAAATCTGCTGGCTGACGCATATAACCTGGATATCTGCCGCCTCCCCCTCTACAATCGTCCGAATGACGAGTTTGTACTCTTTTTTCAGGAGGGCGACATCATGATTCAAGACCCTCCGCCGGCAGGCTCAAAAGAGCTGCCACCGCCGAGGACTGTACCTGTATCCGCTGACACCATAGTGCTGAACACAAATGTGAATCCCTATGATGATTATGCTCTGGCAATCTACAAGGCCTGTTTCATGTATGAGTGGTATTATCCATTCTTCATGTTCAACGGTCTGACGGACTCGCGCCTCGACCTTATTGAGCGCACCCAATTCGTCCCGGACAAGGTGAGCAAGCCTAAGGATCCGTTGTCCTTTATCCCTGCGGCTGTCCATCGTGGTGGATTTGCTCTCATGATGCCCCGCAGCATTACTCAGAAGAAGGTATGGCGCGAATACCAGCGCGTCAGTGCTGCTCCCGGACCGATAGGTTATATCAACCATGCCGGTTGGCGCTACGAGGAAGTGATCCGCATTGTCAGCTCATCGTTTTGCTTGAAGAACTTCCGTGTCCGGCAACGCCTGGTCCAGCTTGGCTGCATAGCTGCCAGGGGCGCTCTAAATTATGATCCTGATCTTGGGCGTTATTTCATCCCATTCGCTTTCTCAATGGATGAGGATGCTCTGGATTGGACCAGGAGGAAGGTTAAATATTCTGAGGCTGTGCCAACATACTCGATTACACGAGGCGCGTTGTATTACCTGTACAAAAAGAACCCCGCGCTTCAAAAGCTGTTATCCCTCGGTGTGTTTACGTTCCTGGACGGTCTGGTCTGTATCAACAGTGATGAGTACGTCCAATGGAACAATGAGTACTACCGCATGACTCCCTCCGCTAACGCCGATGTCTCAGCCTGCTGCCTTAGGTTTCACACTGAGTATATGAATAGGCGTAACCATTACAAGTTTGATGCCGCGGATTATAAAAAATATGCGTGCCTGTTCGATAAAAACAGCTCTGCTTCCATTGAGAGGGCGAAGGAGGAACACACGCGCATATTGGCTGAATTACCGGAGAGTTTTCCGGATGCATTGAAGTACCTGATGAAGCATTATCATCCCAAGGCTCTGACGCCAAAGAGTCTGGCTGCCCGAACGGGTCTGTCAGAGGTGGTAATTACCCGGTACTGCACTGACCCTCATGCAGAATATCTGCTGGAAGAGGTTATACTGATCTGCCTCGGGCTTAATCTGCCCCCGTGCATATCTGGAGCTCTTCTGGAAAAGGCGAACCTCTCTGTCGTCCGTACCGGTCCCTTTGCCTATTATGGTTTCATCATCGATTGCCTGTATCTTGAAAGCGTTGGCGCAGTTCAGGCATTCGTTAAGCGGTTGGGCTATCATCAGCTTGCCGATCCTCATTATTATGAGGAAGATAATCCTGCCGATCAAGAGGAGAAATGGAGGGATGCAATGTGACCCGATCATCTATGGCCACATCGCTGCAATGCGGTCAGAATGTATTTATGGTCTGCGGTTTGCAGGTTGAGTCCGTGACATTCCTTCGCCATGTCAATGGTCGGTGCCTTGTCTCCTGGGGAAACGGTGGTACCTCTGTTAACCAAAGCCGTCTGTTTCTCACAGAGGATGGTAACTATTCAGTCGCGGGGTAATGTTTAACGATATAATAACAGAAATCCAAAAGGATCCCCAAAAAGACACGTTGAATACATACTGTAGAAATCCTACAGGAGGTGTTCAACCGTGGAGCAAATGTCCCAGGAGATTCTGCTACAGTTGGTGGGTCAGCAGAAAGAAATGATTGCTCTTCTTGAAGAACAGATTCGTCTCCTGAAGGAAAGCATGACACGCGCAGATGAGCAAGCCAATGCAATGCAGCAAGAGATAGACTTTCTTCGCAAACAGGTAGAAGAGAAGCAAGCAATCATCGATTCTCTCACCCATAAGAAGAATAGCTCAAACAGTTCTACACCTCCTTCTACTGAGCGGTTCAAAAAGAACAAGACAGAAAGTCTTCGTGAACCGAGCGGCAAGAAACCGGGTGGTCAGCCAGGCCACAAAGGGAGTGGTCTGAAGATAAACAAAGAGCCAGACAAAGTACGAGAGCATCTGCCGGAGAGATGCCAGAACTGCCCCCACAAGGATAAGTGCGCAAGAAAGGTTATTGAGACGCGATACGAGCACGAAATCGAGTTCAAGTACATCCTAATCGCCCACAAGCTTATGGGCTGCTCCTGTGAATTAGAGAATGGTGAAACGATCACAGGCACATTCCCAGAAGGCATTACGGGTACACAGCAATACGGTAACGGCGTATGCAGTCTGGTCGGGTCGTTGGTGTCAGTCGGGTACATGGCAGAGGACCGCGTCAGGATCCTCTTAAACAGCTTGGGGATACCAATTAGTACCGGAACGGTCGCGAATATCGTTGAGCGTACTGCGGCGCTTCTACAGCCTGCCAACGCGATGATCAAGGCCCATATGAAGGGCAATGACGTCAACTTCTTTGACGAGACCGGCATTGACATTGCCGGAAAGCTGCATTGGTTGCATTGTGCCTGCGATGAACTGTGGCGCTATTACTTCATTCACCAGAAGCGAGGATGGGCAGCGATGAGTGACATGGGCATCCTGACTGATGATGCCGACTTCATTGCAGTCCACGATTTCTGGAAACCTTACTTCAAGTGTGAAAATGTGCATCACGCGATGTGCAATCAGCATCTCGAAAGAGAACTGGTCTACACGCTCGAAGCAGGTG